>CAVKKI010000041.1:0-11944 GCA_963656725.1 Oribacterium sp.
GGTGAAGGGACGAGGAGTGAGGTCGCCCGAGTGCATTTGTTGGGCCTCCTTCACCATGCCACCGTCGAGGTCGGAGGTGAGGTAGTTGATGGAGGTCATCTCTAAAGGCTCGGGGGCGGTGAATGTCAAACCTTCTTGGCTCTCGCTGTTGTAAACGCTCCACCAGCGTACATCGGTTTTGTTGCCGCTTTCTTGCGGACGGATGTAGGGCGAGTATTGATCGGCCACCTTTTGGGTGTAGACACCGAGGAAGGTGGAAGAGTGACGGTCTACGTAGTTTTCAATGGGGCCGCGTCCGTAGTAGTTGATGGTGTTGTAGGCTTGAGGCATCACGAGGGTCATGCCGAAGCGGGGAAGCACGGGCTTGCTCTTGGCATCTTTGTTCACCTTAAGTTGCTGTGTAACGGTGAACTGTCCCTGTGTGTTGAGCGTGTAGGTCAGTGTGAGGTGAGCGTCCACGGTGGGCATTTTATAGGTAGCCACCACTTCGGTGTAGAGTGTGTGAGCGTTTACCTTGAAACTGTCGAGCTGCATTTCGGGCTCCTTCCATGCGGCCAAATGTTTCTGAATAGATGCGCCGTAGTCGTTATCGGTGGGGGCGCGCCAAAAGTCGGGCTTCAGCGAGTAGCCTTCTTCTAACATAGGTTTGCCTTCCACATCGATGTAATCCACCAATCCCGTTTTCTTGTTAAAGGTGACAGAGGTGCTGGCGGTCGAGAGGGTGAGGCAAGCCAATTGCTCCTCTTTGTTCACCTTCGGAGTGTTGGCCTTCTTGCCCATCATGGCCAAATGGCTAGGCATGGCATTTTGCACCTTTTGCAGGGTGGGATAGAGGTAGGAGGTGAGCGGAAACTCTTGTTGAGCCACAACATAGCCAGCTTCGAGCAACGGTTCGTTTCTCTTCAAACGATAGTCGAGTTGCAACACATATTCGCCACGCGCTTTGGGCATTTGGAAACCTTCGAGGGCAACGCTAGCGTGTTGTTGAGGAGCCACGTCGATGTCGGCCACAGTGCCTGCTGCCACTTGTTCGCCATCGAGAAGAAGCGTCCAGTTGAGTGAGAGATTGGATAGTGATTGGAAGAAATTCTCGTTGTACACATCCACCACTCCATTCACACTATCTTTTAGCGTAGTCCACACGTTCTGATAGTAGTAGCGCACTTCGTCGGCATGGGGGTGAGCCACACGGTCGGGGTTAAACAGGCCGTTGCAGTTGAAGTTGTGGTCGGTTGCAGGGTAGCGTCCGAAGTCGCCACCGTAGGCGTAAATTTCTTTGCCCGCTTTATTCTTAGAACGAAGTCCTTGGTCAACGAAATCCCACACGTAGCCGCCTTGGAAGTGGGGATATTTGCGTACGAGGTCCCAATACTCCTTAAATCCGCCCTCGGAGTTGCCCATGGCGTGAGCATATTCGCAAAGAATGAGGGGCTTGGTGAGGTCGGTGCGTTTGGCGTAGGCTTCGCATTGTTGATAGGGCAAATACATTTCGGCGTAGATGTCGGTGCCGCGTTCCAGAATGGCACGCTCGTAGTGTACGGGGCGCGAACTATCGTAAGTTTTCACCATGTCGTAAGCCTTTTCGAAGTTCGGGCCGTAGCCGCCTTCGTTACCCAAACTCCACATCATGATGCAAGGGTGATTTTTCAGCACGTAGGTGTTGTTGACGTTGCGCTCCAAGTGAGTTTGTTCGTAGCGAGGCACTTTAGCTAGCGTTTTCTCACCGTAGCCCATGCCGTGAGTTTCAAGGTTGGCTTCGGCCACCACATAGAGTCCGTACTTGTCGCAAAGGTCATACCAGCGAGGGTCGTTGGGGTAGTGACTGGTGCGCACGGCGTTGATGTTATACTCCTTCATGGTGCGAATGTCTTGCAACATACGGTCCACGCTCACCACGTAGGCGCCATCGGGATCCATTTCGTGGCGGTTGGCTCCCTTAATCAGCACGGGCTGGCCGTTAACAAGGAATTGAGCGTTTTTTATTTCAATTTTGCGGAATCCCACATTCTGCTCAATGCTCTCTAGCACTTCGTTGCCGTTTTTCAGGTCGATGCGTAGCTTGTAGAGGTTGGGCGTTTCGGCTGTCCATTTGGCGGGATTGTTTACTCGCCATTCCACTTCGGCTTTATTGGCTAGGGGGATAGATTGTGTTTTCACCACCGTGCCGTTGGCGTCGGTCAGGGTGAGATCGGCCGTTTTGCCTTTACACTGCACGCTTTCGAGTTTGATGTTGAGTGTGCCGTTGGTGTAATTATCAATGAGGTTGGGGGTTATAAACACGTCGGAGATGTGGCTCTGCGGACGGGCATAAAGGTAGACCTCACGGGCAATGCCGGTGAGTTTCCAAAAGTCTTGATCTTCGAAGTAAGAACCATCGCACCAACGCATCACTTGCATGGCAATGAGGTTCTCCTTTCCAGTCTTTAGGTAAGGAGTGAGGTCGAATTCTGCAGCCGACTTTGAGTCCTCGCTATAGCCCACAAATTTGCCATTGACCCAAACGCTGAGGTTGGAGGTGGCTGAGCCTACGTGTAGGTAGACTTTTTCGCCCTTCCATGTGGCGGGGATGGTGACTTGTTTGCGATAGGAGCCCGTGTAGTTGTTTTTCTCTTCTACATAGGGAGGGTTCGACTCAAACTGTGTGGCCCAAGCGTAGCCAATGTTTTTGTAGGTGGCGTCACCGTGGCCGTTGAGTTCTAGCAATCCTGGCACGGGGAAGTCTTCCCATGAAGAATCGTCGTAGCCCACGGCGTAGAATCCTTCGGGGGCTTCGTTGTGGTTTTTATTGAATTGAAATTTCCATTTCCCCTCGAGCGAGAGGTAGCGGTTAGACTGTGACTTGTCGCCCTGTTGTGCCCCCTTGATGGTTTCGAAGGCGAAGAAGTCGGAGCGAGGCGCCTCGGTGCCAATGCGATTGGCGGCGGGGTCGAGCCAATAGGGCGTTTTCGACTTTTGAGCATAGCCGGCGATGCAACTAGCAGCGGCTAGCGTGAGTAGCAATGTCGTTTTTTGCATGTGGATATTAGTTTTGAGGATTTATCGAAAGGTGTTCTTTTGTCTTCTCTTGTTGGATTCTTTGTGAACTTACTGATTGGCGCTTTGCTTCAGTTGTGCATAGGCTTTGTAAAGGCCGAATTGTCCAGCGCGGCTCAAGTCGGCATTGGCCTTATCCTTTTGCCCAGAGCGTTTGTAGGCGATGGCTCGATTGTAGTAGGCTTCGGGAAGTCGTGTGTCGAGATTCAGCGCATGATTGAAGGCTTCGATGGCCGCTGTGAGGTCGTTCATTTGCAGCATTAAACAGCCTAGGTTGTAGACCACGTAGGCATTTTGTGGCGCTAGCCGTTGGGCTTTTGTGAGGTCGGCTTTGGCTAGCGAAAGGTTGGCTTTGATTTGTGAGGCATCGGTACCCACGGCGTGTGCGTTGTGGCTTAACACATTGGCCCGTTGCATCAAGGCCACCACCGAGGTAGTGTCGGCCTGAATGGCTTGGTTCACCTCGTTAAGAGCCGAGGTAAAATCGTAGCGAGCTAGGGCAATGGACGATTTAATGAGTTTTTGTTCCAATACTGAACAGTTGCGCTCCACACGCTCAAACTGTCGCTCGTCGCTATCAGCGTTTTGGGCGGCATTGCTTTCCGCTTCGGCCGTTAGGTTGTAGCTGCGATAAGAGGTGTTGGCGTGCTTCAGTTGGTTCATTTCCGTGAGGAAACCTGTGGAATGGTAACCGCTTACGTAAACGTTTTGAAAGGCGGGGGCGTACATGGGCATGGGGTCGTCGCTCACTTGCTTATTCTGCACCTTTCCGTAGAAGTTGCCAAACACGTTGCGGGCGGTGTCGGGGTCTTCTTGCACGAGCTGTTGATATTTGTCGAGCTCATGGTCGGAACGAAGGCGCACTTTAGTTTTGCTTAAAGGGTGAGCCTTTCCAAACGAGAGGTCGAGGTTGCGGCGTGCCACAACGCTTTCGTCGCTTTGCGCACCGCGTGTGTCGCCTAGTTTGCGGCGCAGTTGGGCGCGTTGCTGGTAGCCATATAGAAAGTTGGGGTAGGCTTTGATGAGTTGCGTGTAGTCGGCTATGGCTCCTCGCAAATTGCCTATTTGGGCTCGCAGTTGGGCGCGATTGTAGAGGGCCAACGTGTTGTGAGGCTCCACTTTTAGTACGAAATTGAAGTCTTGCTCTGCCCGATTGAGGTCGCCTACGAAGGTGCGTAGCAAACCGCGGTTGTAGTGAGCCACGAAATGGTTGGGCTGTAGCTCAATGGTGCGATCGTAGTCGTTGATGGCGAGGCCAAATTTGCCTAGGGCGTGGCGAGCTTGGGCTCGGGCTATGTAAGAGTCGTAGTCGGTGGGCAAGTAGGTGATGGCTTGCGTAAGGCAAGAGTCGGCCAGTCGGTAGTTGCCCTTTGAAAGTTCGTAGCGTCCTTTAAAACTCCAAGCATTTCCCTCGCGCGGATTTTTCTCAAGGAGTTTGTCAATCCACACGAAGGCTTGTGTGGTGTCTTTTTGCTCCAATAGACATTGCGCTTTCACCATATAGGTGCGGTAGTAGTTGGGCCACTTTTCGAGCAAGAAATGCAAGTCAGAGTCGGCTTGGGCGTAGTCTTTGAGTTGCAGGTAGCAGAGGGTGCGGTTGTAGCGTGCGCCTTGGTCTTCGGGAGTTTCTTTTAGCGTGCGGCTGTAGTCGGCAATGGCTCCGCTGAAATTGTCGTTGTGAATGCGGCAAAGTCCGCGCAGCTGATACACTTCCACAATGAAGGGGTTGAGGTCGATGCTTCGGGTGCAGTCGGTTTCGGCTCCTCTGTAGTCTTCAAGAGTGAATTTTGCATAGGCTCTATAATAATAAGGTGCGGCCAAGAAGGGTTTGCTCTCAATGGCTTGGTTGAAATAGTGAATGGCTGTGATGTAGTCGTCCACACTCAAGGCATTGCGCCCCATATTGGTCACCATTTCCGCATCGATTTGCGCTTTTATGGGAGCTGTGGAGAGCATGCAAAGCAAGAAAAAAGCAATAAGTGCACCCGCATGCCTTATTGGGATGCGTGGTACACTTATCTTAAATCGTTGGGTTAGAACACTTATCATTCGTGTGTGTGCCTATGCAAGAGAGGAGGAGTGTGCGCTATTTATTTGGGGCATTTCACTTTATAAGAGCAGCGCACTTTGCCTTTAGCCATTTGGTTGAGCTTGTTGCGAATCATTTGCTTGCGTAGGGGCGAGATGCGGTCGATGAAGAGGTGGGCGTCGAGGTGGTCGAACTCGTGTTGCATCACGCGTGCCAAGTAGCCTTCTACCCATTCGTCGTGTTCGTTGAAATCCTCGTCCATGTATTTCACGTGGATGCGTGTGGGACGACGCACGGACTCATGAATGCCGGGCAAACTAAGGCAGCCTTCTTCCATTGACTTTGTTTCGGTTTCGTCGTACTCCAAAATGTGGGGATTGATGTAAGCCTTTTCAAACCCGGCGTATTCGGGGAAATCATCTTTCAGCACGTCGAGCGTGACAACGACTAAACGAATGGCCTTGCCGATTTGGGGGGCTGCCAATCCTACGCCGTCGCTGCGGTACATGGTTTCAAACATATCGGCAATGAGTTGCTTGAGTTCGGGATAGTCGGGGGTGATGTCTACCGACTCTTTGCGCAACACGGGCATGCCGTAGGTGTAGATGGGAAGTATCATTTAAGGGAGAGTTGTAAAGGGGTTTTATAATCGGTGCACGCTGTCCATGTAGTTTTGCAGAATGATGCAGGCTGAGATTTCATCAACTAGTCCTTTGTCGGTTTGGCGCCGTTTTTTGCCAATGCCGCTTTGTTGCAGGGCTTGGTGGGCTAGCACGGAGGTGAATCGCTCGTCGTAGAACTCCACGGGGATGTGGGGCAAGGCTTTCTCGAGTCTCTCGGCAAAGTGTAGGGCTCGCGCTTGGTTTTCAGAGGGCTGTCCGTTAGGTTGAGTAGGCAAGCCGATGATGATGCGCTCCACAGCCTCGTGTGAGGTGTAGTCGATGAGAAATTTCAGCAATGAGCCAGTGTCTACCGTGGTCAGTCCATTGGCAATGATTTGCGCTGGGTCGGTCACGGCAATGCCAGTTCGTTTCTTTCCGTAGTCGATGGATAGTAGACGCATTTTCGATGCAAAGCAAAGAAAGTGTGCAAACAAGCTCTGAAAATTCTGATTTAGTGTTCTACTATTCCGAAATATATTCCTATTTCAGTATGATTAGAATCACTCTAGAAAAACTTGCTGATTTGCACACTTGTAGTGAACGTTGAGTGGGGGTTACTTAATCATGTCGCAGCCCATGTAGGGTTGAAGTGCTTTGGGGATGCGGATGCCTTCGGGGGTTTGGAAGTCCTCGAGCAGAGCTGCCACGATGCGGGGCAATGCTAGGGCTGAACCGTTGAGCGTGTGGCAAAGTTGAATTTTCTTGTCTGCGTTACGGTAGCGGCATTGCAAACGGTTGGCTTGGTAGGTGTCGAAGTTTGAAACAGAACTTACTTCCAACCAGCGCTTTTGGGCTTCGCTATACACCTCGAAGTCGTAGCAGATGGAGGAGGTGAAACTCATGTCGCCGCCACAGAGACGAAGAATGCGGTAGGGAAGTTCGAGCTTTTGCAGCAATCCTTCCACGTGAGCCAACATTTCTTGATGAGATTGCTCGGAATGTTCGGGAGTGTCGATGCGCACAATTTCAATCTTAGAAAACTCATGCAGACGATTCAAACCGCGCACATCTTTGCCGTAGCTACCAGCTTCGCGACGGAAGCATTGAGTGTAGGCGCAGTTTTTGATGGGAAGTTGGTCTTCACTGAGAATAACGTCGCGGTAGATGTTTGTGACAGGTACTTCAGCGGTGGGGATGAGGTAGAGGTCGTCGAGCTGGCAGTGGTACATTTGTCCCTCTTTGTCGGGCAACTGACCTGTGCCGTAGCCGGAAGCAGCGTTAACTACCGTGGGAGGCATGATTTCGGTGTAGCCAGCTTTGCGAGCCTCATCGAGGAAGAAATTAATCAAAGCGCGTTGCAAACGAGCGCCTTGGCCGATGTAAACGGGAAAACCTGCTCCCGAAATCTTTACGCCAAGGTCGAAATCGATGAGGTTATATTTCTTAGCCAATTCCCAGTGAGGAAGTGCATTCTTGGGAAGTTCGGTGTCGTGACCACCCGTTTTTACCACGAGGTTGTCTTCGGCTGAAGTGCCTTCGGGTACGATGTCGTAGGGCACGTTGGGGATGGTGTAGAGCACGTTGCGCTTGTCTTCGTCAGCCTGCTTCATTACCTCTTCGAGCTCTTTGCTGCGCACTTTGATGTCGGCTACTTCTTTTTTAGCGGCTTCGGCTTCGTCTTTTTTGCCTTCTTTCATCAAACCGCCAATGCTCTTGGAGAGAGTTTTTACTTTGGAGTTGAGGCTGTCGAGCTCGGCTTGTGCCTCTTTTCTTTTATTGTCGAAGGCTAGCACTTGGTCGATTGCCTCGCGCGCACCTTTAAAATGTTTCTTTTCCAGACCGCGGATTACGGCTTCTTTGTCGTCGGTAATTTGTTTGATTGTAAGCATAAACTCTTATGACGTTTTATTGTTATTTCGGGTTATGGAGTATATAATTATTGGCAAAAGTAGTAATTTTTTTTGGGAAGAGCGCAATGTGTGTGAAAGTTCGTGAGAAGAATGACCGAAGTTTCTATGTTATTAAATAATGTTCTTGGAATTAAGTTCAAAAACTAGTCTCTGATGTTATACTTTAAACTACTATTTCTTGCTCTTATGAGTCTTTGTTGTTTTATTCTCAACTTTGTTGGCGGGTTGCTCTGTAAGGAAGGGAATAAAGCGCATTTCCTGTTCAATCTTCTTTTGTCGCTTTCGCATATAGGCTGAAGGAGCGAGCGAACTGAAGCGGATGGGGTTGGGTAGGGTGGCGGCAATGAGGGCGCAGTCGGAACGTCGTAAACAAGCGGCTGTGCAACCAAAGTGTCGTTGGGCCACGGCTTCGGCCCCATAGATGTTCGGCCCCATTTCAATGCTATTGAGGTAGACCTCCATGATGCGCTCTTTCGACCAAAAAAGTTCGATGAGCACGGTGAAGTAAGCTTCGAATCCCTTTCTGACCCACGAGGAGTTGGGCCAAAGAAATACATTTTTGGCCGTTTGTTGCGAAATGGTGCTTCCTCCACGAGCCCGTCCGCCATTTAGTCGCTCTAGGGCCGCATCTTGTATGGCGTTGAAGTCGAACCCGTGGTGGTGAAGAAAGTTTTGATCTTCAGAGGCGATAACAGCCACGGGAAGATAGGGCGATATTTCTGAGAGGGGACGCCATTGGTGGTGGATGGCTGCCGATTCATCGTTTGAAAGGTGCTGAATGCTACGAATAACCATCAAGGGAGTGAGGGGTACGGGAATCCAGCGATACACAACAACGGCTAAAATGCTTGAAATGAAGAATGTGGCTAGGGCATAGAAGGGGTACTTAATAATCTTTCCCATTGACTTTTTTTTAGTCTTAGTGGCCATGGCATATTAAAGAAATGCCACCCTTGCAACAGCAAGGCTTTTGCTGGGCAAAGGTGGCAGATGTATGGGGTGAACGATAAGGAATTATCGCTCGTCAGCGTGATTGTTTTGAAAAGAACTCTTTTCGTTTATCGCGCTGTGTAATCTTTTGTTGAAGCTTAGAAGGGAAGGTCGTCAACGGTGCCCTCGGGAGCAGGTGCTGCAGCGGGAGTGGGTGCGGGGGCTGCCACAGGAGCAGGAGCTGCAGTGGGTGCGGGGGCAGCGGCTGCGTAAGAAGTGGGGGCGGCTTCGGGAGCCACTACGCCACGTTGAACGCGCCAAGCACGTAAACTGTTGAACCAACGACCATTATATTCGTGTGCGTCAATGTCGAAAGAAACGGTGAGCTCTTCACCTACTTGAATTTTAAACTCATCTAAACGCTCTTTGCCAAACACGCCAAACACGCAACGCTTGGGAAATTGTTCGTGAGTTTCAATAACAAAGTCTTGTGCTACCCACTCAGAGCCCGTGCGCTGAGAAATGCCTTTGCGGGGCTCGGTGGCTACGATAATTCTACCGGAAATTTCCATGTGTGTAATGCTTATTATATTAAATTCGTGATGCGAAGTTACGAAAAAAAGTTTAGGTCGTCACTTTTTGGTCGTAATTATTCGTCACTTCGCTAGAAGATTGTAAATTTGCTCCTTAAAGAAAAGACATATCCCATGAAATTTGTTTTATCAAGCTCACAACTCTCAGCACGTCTCAACACCATTGGTCGTGTAATCGTGCAGAAAAATACTGTCCCTATTCTCAATAGCTTTTGCTTTGACATCACGGGAACGTTGTTAACAATTACCGCATCGGACAATGACACTACGCTCAATGCAACACTCGAACTGAATGAGTGTGACGAGGACGTGCGCTTCGCTGTGAACGCTAAAACTTTGCAAGACGCCATTAAGGAAATTCCTGATCAACCCTTGGAGTTTTACTTAAACACAGAAAGCTTTGAACTCACAGTGGAGTATCAAAATGGTCAGTATAAACTGATGGGACAGAGCGCTGAGGAATATCCCGTGCCTTCAACGGACGAGGAAATGCGCTTGGACTTTGCCCTGCCTGCTACTTCTTTGCTTTCGGGTATTTCGCGTTGTATGGTGGCTGCAGCTAACGATACGCTGCGTCCACAATTAAATAGCGTCTGCTTCGACATTCGCGAACAAACGGTGTCGCTTGTGTCGAGCAATGGTAGCCAGCTGGCGCTCACTCGCATTCCTCTGCCTGGAGTAGATGCAGAGAGTACTTATTTGTTGGGCATACGTCCAGCCACCTTGCTGAAAGGTATGATTTCGAAAGATGATGGCGAAACCCAAATAAGTCTTGGCTCGCGTACAGCCATTTTCCAAACGGGTTGCTACAAAATGGTGAGCCGATTAATTGAAGGAAAATTCCCTAACTATCGTAGCGTTATTCCACAAGATAATCCCAATATTGTGACGGTTAACCGTCAAGCCTTTATTAGTGCTTTGCGTCGCGTGTTGGTCTTCGCCAATGCTCAAGCCGTGTTGGTGAAGTTTCGCTTAGAGGCCAGTTCGCTAAACATTTCAAGCCAAGACATCGACTTTGGCAAATCGGCCGAAGAAACCATGCTTTGCGATTATAGCGGCAACCCTATGCGCATTGCTTTTAAAGGCTCTGTGTTGCTCGACTTGGTGAATAACATCGACACAGAATATATTTGCTTGCGCTTGTCCGACCCCAGTCGTGCCGGATTGATTACCCCTTCAGAACAAGAACCCGAGGAAATGGTGGTTATGCTGCTCATGCCCTCCGTGTTTACTGAATAAATAAAAAATAATAGAGTGTGTTTGAAGAAGGCGTGCGTCTTCTTCAAACACCTTGTTTTTACGAGTATCTATGCAATTAGCACTTAATCGCCCCATCATTTTCTTCGATATCGAAGCCACGGGGCTAAACATAGCCACCGATCGCATCGTAGAACTTTGCTACGTAAAGGTAAGTCCGAATGCTGAACGAAAGGTGAAGACGCTGCGCTTCAATCCAGGTAAACACATTTCGGAGGAAGCCTCATCGGTGAATGGCATTTACGATGCCGATGTGGCCGACTGCCCCACGTTCAAAGAATGTGCGGCTAATGTGTTGAACGATTTTAAGGGTTGCGACCTTGCCGGCTATAATTCAAACCATTTTGATATACCCCTCCTCGTGGAGGAATTTATTCGTGCAGGGGTAGACTATGACATCACCAATGTGCAGTTTGTTGACGTGCAAGGCATCTTCCACAAAATGGAAAAGCGTGACTTGGCTTCAGCCTATAAATTTTATTGCCATAAGGACCTGACCAACGCCCACACCGCAGAGGCTGACACGCTTGCTACGCTAGAGGTGCTTGAAGCACAGCTTGACCGTTATGCCGATACACTGAAAAATAGCGTGAGTTTTTTGGCCGAGTTCTCTCGTCGTAATCGAAACGTAGATTTGGCCGGTCGCATCGTTTATAATGACCAAGGCGTAGAGGTAATTAATTTTGGAAAGTATCGTGGACGCCCAGTGACAGAGGTGCTCAATCGCGACCCTGGCTATTTTTCGTGGGTGATGCAAGGCGATTTCACGCAAAACACCAAACAAACCTTTATGAGGTTGAAACTGCGTGGGGTGTAAAGAAAAAAGCAGAAAGAAAAGAAGCAGATAGAAGATGTCAATGAAAGGAAAAAAAATTGTGTTAGGCATAACGGGCAGCATTGCCGCCTATAAAGCCTGCACGTTGATACGCCTCTTCGTAAAGGCTGGGGCAGAGGTGCAAGTGGTGATTACTCCTGCTGGAAAGGAATTTATCACCCCCCTCACCCTTTCCACTCTAACCTCTAAGCCCGTGGTGAGTGAGTTTTTCTCCCGTCGTGACGGGTCGTGGCACAGTCACGTAGAACTAGGACTTTGGGCCGATGCCATGGTGATAGCTCCTTGCACAGCATCCACTCTAGGAAAAATGGTTCACGGCATTGCCGACAACATGCTCATCACCACCTATCTTTCTATGAAGGCTCCCGTGTTTATCGCCCCCGCCATGGATCTTGATATGTATCGCCATCCCGCCACACAAGCCAATTTGCAAACTTTGCAATCGTATGGTAACTATATCATTGAAGCTGCAGACGGCGAATTAGCCAGTCATTTGGTGGGAAAAGGACGCATGGAAGAGCCCGAGAATATATTTCGATTCATCGACAACTACTTTAAACAACAAGAAGCAGAGACAGCAGGCCACTCATTAAAAGGGAAAAAAGTGCTTATCACTGCCGGACCGACTTACGAAAAACTAGATGCCGTGCGCTTCATTGGCAACTATTCCACCGGCAAAATGGGTTTCGCTTTAGCTGAGGCTTGCGCTAGTCGTGGCGCAGAAGTGGAACTCATTGCTGGTCCTGTGAATAGGC
>CAVKKI010000041.1:11954-15480 GCA_963656725.1 Oribacterium sp.
AGACCTTCCATCCTAACATTCATCGCACCGATGTGGAGAGTGCGCAACAAATGTATGAAGCGGCGTTGCAGAAATTCCCAGAATGCACCACAGCCATACTATGTGCCGCCGTGGCCGACTTTACGCCCGAATGCGTGGCAGAGAATAAAATAAAACGTGAAGGTTCGGGAGGCTTGCATATCGACTTGCGTCCTACAAAAGACATTGCTAGTGAACTTGGAAAACGTAAAAGCCCTCATCAGCAATTGGTAGGATTTGCCCTCGAAACTAACGACGAATTAACGCATGCACAGGGTAAGTTGCAACGTAAAAATCTTGATTTTATCGTGCTCAACTCTTTGCGCAATCCGGGGGCTGGATTTGCTCACGACACTAATCAGGTGACTTTGCTCTTTGCTGATGGCACCCGAAAGGATTTTCCTTTAAAAAGCAAAGCAGAAGTGGCCGAGGATATCGTTGACTATATTTCTTAATTTTATTGCTCATGCGCCATCACACTTTTCTCCTACTACTCTTAGCGGTAGTGTTCAGTTTCTTCGCTCCTCGAGTTAATGCTCAGGAGCTTGATGCACGTGTCACGATCAATCATCAGCAAGTGCAAGGCACCAGCACCTCGGTGTTTGAAACGTTGAAAACGGCGCTCGAGCAATTCCTTAACGACCGCCAATGGACGAATATGCAGTTTAAGAAAAACGAACGAATTAGCTGCAATTTTGCCATTACGGTGAAGAAATATTCCACCACCGACAACACTTTCCAATGCACACTGATGGTACAGTCTACGCGTCCAGTGTATGGTTCTAACTACACTAGCACTTGCTTCTCTTTTAATGATCAGAATTTCAACTTTACCTATCAAGAGTATGACCAAATAGACTTTCGACAAGATGTGATTGACAACAATCTCACCGCCACTTTGGCCTATTACGTCTACCTTATTATAGGTTTTGACATGGACTCGATGAGTTCGCTCGGAGGAACAGACAACTTCAAGGTGTGCCAAAACATTGTGACAGGCGCACAAAGTTTAGGCGAAAAGGGATGGAAGGCGTTTGACGACAGCAAGAATCGCTATGCAATCATTACCGATTTGCTAGATGGCGGAATGGAACCTTTTCGACAAATGCAATATGCTTACTATCGTCAAGGACTTGACGTAATGAGCGAGAATGTGGAGCGAGGTCGGGCTGGTGTGACATCAGCGCTCGATTTGCTAAAGCAAGCACACGAAAATAAGTCGATGAGTATGCTTCCACAAATCTTTACCGAATATAAACGCGATGAACTAATGAATATCTACAAGGATCATGCTTCCTCGCAAGAAAAAGAAAACGTAGTTAATCTGCTTGTTCGCATCAATCCATCGCAGAGCTCCTATTGGCGCGACATGAAATAGAAAAAGACAATCCTAACGCAACCTCATTTCATAAGTTCAGTTGGAACTGGTCAAACGATTCGAAACACACCTATATAATATATAAGCTTTCACAATGCTTCAACATCTCACCATATCACACTATGCGCTCATTGAGAGCCTTGACATAGATTATCAATCAGGTTTCACCGTTATAACGGGTGAAACTGGTGCAGGAAAAAGTATTATGCTAGGTGCGCTCAACTTGCTTTTGGGCGGACGCGCCGATGCCAAAGCCATACAAGTGGGTGAGAAAAAATGTTTGGTAGAAGCTTCATTCAATGTAGAAGGACTTAATCTTCAGTCTTTCTTTGAGGCAAACGACATTGATTATGATGCTACCGATTGCATTGTGCGTCGTGAGGTGTTGCAGTCGGGCAAAAGTCGTGCGTTCATCAACGACACTCCTGTGGCAGTGGCCAAATTAAAAGAACTAGGCGCTTCGCTCATCGATATTCATTCGCAGCATCAAAATCTGCTCATTCGCAATGAACATTTCCTTATTCAAACGCTTGATGTAATTGCCGCACAACCTTCTTTACTCGCTCATTATCAGCAAGCCTTTGCCACTTGCCGAGAGGCAGAACAATTGTTGCGTCAATTGCAAGAACGAAGCGAAAAGGGACAAAACGATCAAGAATACCTTCAATATCAATTAACTACTCTTGATGAGGCTCAACTCCAACCTAACGAACAAACAGTATTGGAAGCAGAGCAGCATGTGTTGGGACACGCTGAGGACATCAAACAAGCACTTTATCAAGCTCAGCAGTTGCTTACGAATGAGGAGGTGTGTCTTTCTCAGAATATTCGTCGTGCCATTGATTTGTTGAGTGGTGTGAGCGATAATCTCCCTGAGGCGAAAGATTTAGCAGACCGTCTTCGTAGCGTTCGCATTGAGTTAGATGATGTGGAGAGTGAATTGCAGTCGCATGTTGAGCGCATAGAGTATGATCCTGCTCGTTTGGCGTTTATTGAGGAGCGATTGAGTTTGATTTATTCTTTGGAGCAAAAACATCATGTAGATAGTGTGCAAGATTTGCTCGATTTGAGCGAAAAACTTCGTACTGAGCTCAATGCCATTGAGAATGTGGATGCAGATATTGAGCGACAAGCCAAAGAAGTGGAGCGCTTGCGCACCCAGCGTAATCAAAAGGCCGCTTTGCTTACCGCCGCTCGTCAAAAGGCTGCAGAAGCAATGCAGAATGAATTGATTGCAGCCTTGCAACAATTAGGCATGCCCAACACGCAACTTCAAATACAAATCACCCCACGCACTGAGCCTGATGTTTCAGGTGCCGACAAAGTATCGTTTCTCTTCTCGGCCAACAAAAATGTTCCAATGCAAGATGTTAGCGCCATTGCCTCGGGCGGTGAAATTGCTCGCCTCATGTTGGCGCTTAAAGCATTGATTGCTCGTAGAACCAAACTTCCCACTCTTGTGTTCGATGAAATTGACACGGGTGTGTCGGGAACAATGGCTGAGCGAATGGCACAAGTGATGCTTGGCATTTCAGCTTCGTGTCAGGTGTTATGCATCACGCATCTTCCTCAAATAGCTGCTCTCGGCACGAGCCATTTCAAAGTTTATAAAGATGATAACGAAGAAACCACTCGAAGTCACATCATTCCCTTAACTACGAACCAACGGATAGAAGAAATTGCTCATATGCTTTCGGGTACACAACTTACAGAGGCGGCTATCAACAATGCCAAAGCTCTCTTGAAATTGTAAAGTCTCTCTTCTAGTTTTACATTTCCTCTCTCATATATAAGAAACTAATGAAGAAAATTCTCATACTCGCAGCTTTTTCAATGGCTGCTCTCCCTATATCAACGCCTTTGCTGGCAGAATCTCTTGCTTCGGTGAAGGATGCTAATAAAGCTGTTTTGAAATTGAACGCTTATGATGCTGACGGTATACTTCTTCGTCAGAGCACGGCTGTCTTCGTTAGTGCGAAGGGCGAAGCAGTGGCTCCCTATTCCGCCTTGCTTAACGCCGATCATGCAACCGTGGTCGATAACAAAGGCAAACAGTATAATGTCTACCGCATTCTTGGAGCTAATTCCGCCACCGATTTGGTGAAATTTAGCTTGACCGGAGTCACTAAA
>CAVKKI010000042.1:0-15331 GCA_963656725.1 Oribacterium sp.
AAATGGACGAAAAATAGCACCAAAATCTGACAAAGCTAATTTATAGAACCACCCTTAAAAGAAAAATCCCCTTGATAGCTCACGCTGGGTGAGCTTCAAGGGGATTAAAGCATCTATGGCTTTCATTCAATATTTTCGGGGCTTATTCGTGGTCGCGACGCGGACGACGGGGACCGCGGCCTTCACCACGACCGCCTTCGCCACCTTCGCGGCGGGGACGACGGGCAGGGCGTTCTTCCCAACCCTCGGGCTTTTCTTCAAGCACACGGTGAGAGAGACGGAATTTGCCCGTTTTCTCGTCGATTTCGAGCAACTTCACCTGAATGGTGTCGCCTTCCTTAATGCCAGCTTCTTCAACCGACTCAAGGCGCTTCCAAGCAATCTCGGAGATGTGGAGCAAGCCTTCCTTGCCCGGCATAAATTCTACGAAGCAGCCGTAAGGCATGATGCTAACCACTTTGGCGTCGTAAACTTCGCCCACCTCGGGAATGGCAACGATGGCGCGAATCTTAGCCACAGCGGCTTCGATAGAGTCTTTGTTAGGACCTGACACTTGAATCTTGCCTACGCCGTCTTCTTCTTCAATGGTGATGGTGGCACCCGTTTCTTCTTGCATGCCCTGAATAATCTTACCGCCAGGACCGATAACGGCTCCGATGAATTCTTTAGGAATTTCGAAGGCTTCGATGCGGGGTACGTGGGGCTTGAGTTCGGCGCGGGGCTCGGGCATGGTTTCGAGAATCTTGCCCAAAATGTGCTCGCGAGCTTGCTTGGCTTGGTTGAGGGCCTTCTCTAGAATTTCGTAAGAAAGTCCGTCGCACTTAATGTCCATTTGGGTGGCCGTCAAGCCCTTGGCCGTACCTGTGGTCTTGAAGTCCATATCGCCCAAGTGGTCCTCGTCGCCAAGAATGTCGCTGAGGATGGCGTATTTGTCTTCGCCGGGGTTCTTAATCAAACCCATCGCAATGCCGCTCACAGGAGCCTTGATGGGCACACCAGCGTCCATAAGGGCGAGCGTACCGGCACATACGGTGGCCATGGATGAAGAACCGTTTGATTCGAGAATATCGCTAACTACACGGATGGTGTAGGGATAGTCGGCAGGAATTTGTCCCTTCAAGGCGCGCCATGCTAAGTGACCGTGGCCAATTTCGCGGCGACCTACGCCACGTTGAGCCTTGGCCTCGCCAGTAGAGAAGGGAGGGAAGTTGTAGTGGAGGAGGAAACGCATGTAGCTCTTGTCGAGCACGTCGTCAACCATCTTCTCATCGAGCTTGGTGCCGAGGGTAGCGGTGGCGAGGGCTTGTGTTTCGCCACGGGTGAAGATGGCTGAGCCGTGAGGCATGGGAAGGGGAGAGGTTTCGCACCAAATGGGGCGTATGTCGGTGGTTTTACGGCCATCGAGACGCTTGCCTTCGTCGAGGATGCAACGGCGCATGGCGTCGCGCTCTACATCGTGGTAGTAGCGATCAACGAGTGCGTTCTTCTCTTCCAACTCTTCGGCCGAAAGTTCGGGGTGAGCGGCAGCGTAGCGTTCCTTAAAGTTTTCGCGGATTTCGGTGAAGGCGTCTTCGCGTTGGTGCTTGTCGTGGTCGCCAGCTTCAGCAATGGCGTAGGCGGGCTGGTAGCATTCGTCTTTCACTTGTTGACGGAGTGCTTCGTCGTTGACCTCGTCGTCGTATTCGCGTTTCACGTCGGTGCCAAGTTCCTTAGAGAGTTCCTTTTGAAGTTGACACATGGGCTTGATGGCGGCGTGTGCGGCTTTGAGTGCTTCGAGCAATGCGCTTTCGGGCACTTCGTCCATTTCGCCTTCCACCATCATGATGTTTTCTTCAGTGGCGCCCACCATAATGTCCATATCGGCGCTTTTGAGTTGCTCGAAGGTGGGGTTTACAACGTATTCGCCGTTGATGCGTGCTACGCGTACTTCTGAGATGGGAGCTTCGAAGGGGATGTCGCTGGCAGCGAGTGCGGCTGAGGCGGCAAATCCGGCAAGTGCGTCGGGCATGTCGACACCATCGGCAGAGAAGAGCGTGATGTTAACGTATACCTCGCAGTGATAGTCGGAGGGGAAAAGTGGACGCAGGGCGCGGTCTACAAGGCGTGAAGTAAGAATTTCGTAGTCGCCAGCGCGTCCTTCGCGCTTGGTGAAGCCGCCGGGGAAACGTCCGGCTGCGCTATACTTTTCTTTGTAATCGCACTGGAGGGGCATGAAGTCTGTGCCGGGCTGAGCCGTTTTTGCAGCACAAACGGTGGCCAAAAGCATGGTGTTGTTCATGCGCAACATAACTGCGCCGTCAGCTTGCTTGGCCAATTTGCCGGTTTCGATGCTGATGGTGCGTCCGTCAGGCAGCGAAACGGTTTTGGTTATCACGTTCATCTGATTGTTGTTATGAATTTTATTTATTACCTCTTAGAATTGCGCAAAAATAGCAATTTATTTTTACCTATCGGCTAATTGCTGTGCTAATTTTTGCTTTCTTTTGAATATTACTGCGGTTAGAGTGGCTCTTATGGTTTTCGATGGGGGCTTTGGGGGGCTTTGGAAGATGGCGTTTGCTAATTTGTTGCGATTAAATTATGTAAATCTTTTTACGCTTGATTTCGGCTATTTCGTGCGCTTCTTTCTGCTATTTTGTTGCGTTTGGCTTCTGCTAATTTGTTGCGCTTAATTTTGAAAAATTACCATTCTTCCCGTTCCACCACTTGTTTGTCTTCCACGTGCCAGATGCGTCGGTTGGCGATGTGTGGGAAGAGGTGTTCGTCGTGACTCACCACCACGATGGTGCGATGGTGGCTTTCTTGTTCTAGAAGTTGATAGAGTTCGGCCCGTGAAGCCTCGTCGAGGTGCGTTTCGGGTTCGTCGAGCAACAGGAGGTCGGGTTGCGACACGAAGGCTCGGGCCAGAAGCGTGCGCTGCCACTGTCCGCCGCTGAGGTCGGAGATGGGGCGTGAGGCAAGGTCGGCTAGATGGAAGCGCTCAAGGGTGCGTTCCACTTGTTGATGATGTTCAGCGGAGAATCGCTGCCACAACCGCTTGCGACACTCTAGGCCCGATAGCACAATGTTGGCTACGGTGGTGGGAAACTGCCGGTCGATGTGTCGGTATTGCGGCAGATAGCCCATCACCACGTGCGGTTTGCGCTCAATGGTGCCGCGGGTGGGGCGTAGCAGGCCGGCTATGAGGCGTAGCAGCGTGGTTTTCCCTCCGCCGTTGGGGCCGGTCAGCACGACGAAGTGGTTGGTGCCGAGCTGTTGGTTGATGTGGCAGAGCACGTGGCGCTCGCCGTAGCTCAGACACACGTTGTTAATTTTGAGTAAGGGGGCAGTATTCATCCGTTAGGTTTAGGGAAAAATTCGTTAGGTTTAGGGGTGAATTGGAATTGGGTAGACTTCGCTACAAATTAGTCATTATTTATTAAGCTCTTGCGCAATGTGGCGCATTTGTTCGGCCACGTCGTAGGCCAAAGGATTGATGCTCACCACGCGCATCTTTGCCTCGTGGGCGATGCGCTGAGCCGCTTTGCCGGTGTGCTCTTTCGAAATGAAGGCCACCTTCACGCCTTGACTTTTACACTGCGCAATGAGTTGTTGCATGTAGGCCGCTGAAGGGTCTTTGCCATCGTGCTCCACGGGCAATTGCTTCAGTCCGTATTGTTGGGCTAAGTAGCCTAAGGCGGGGTGATAGATGAGAAAAGTTTTTTGCTTTGCGGAAGAAAAACTCTGTTTGAGTTCGGCATCGAGCGCCGTCATTTTTTGTTGAAACTGTTGCAGGCGTTGCAAGTAGTAGTCGGCGTTTTTCGGGTCGGCTTCGCAGAGGGCTTGGGCGGCGTTGGCGGCCATTTGGCTGAGGTTGCGTGCCGACATCCATAAGTGGGGGTCGATGCTGTGGCTTAATGCTTTGCTGTTGTGGTTTGCTTCTTCTTTGTTTGTGTTTGTTGCTTCAGAAGTGGGGCTTTTTTGAGAAGAAGAATGGCCGTGTGCGTGTTCTTCTTCCTCAATAGGCGTGATGCCAGTGGACAGGCTGATTAATTTCGTCGCCTGGGTGGTTTTCACCATTTGTGGCAGTTGGGTTTGTTCAAAGCCTAGCGTGCCGCAGCGCATCACGAGGGCGCAGTCGCTGAGGCTTGTCATTTGTCGCGGGGTGGGCTCGTAGGTTTCGGGACTGGCTCCTTGCGGCATAAGGGTGACCACTTGAAATTTCTCGCCCGCCACGGCTTCCACCACATAGCGCAGTGGCTCAATGCTGACGGCCACCATGGGACGAGCGTCGGCCTTATGCTTTTGGCAAGACGATAGGGTGGGGAGGAGCAGCAGAAGGGAAAGAAGAAGAGTGAGAAGTTTGGTCATAAATAAAAAGGAATGCGGATTTAGAATGCGCCGTAGGCTTTGATGATGAGCCAATAGCGCACATATTTGCCAATGGCCACAGTGATGAGGGCGTACATAAGTTTCACTCGCAAATAGCCCATAGCCACGGTGAGAATGCTGCCAATGATGGGCAACCAGGCTAACAGTCCGGCCCAGGCGCCATAGCGTCGCACCCATCGTTTAGCGCGGTCGAGTCTTTCGGGCTTCGCTTTCGTGACGCGGTCAATCCACTCTTGTTTGCCGAGCGACCCTATGCCGTAGTTGAAGAGCGAGCCGAGCGTGTTGCCGGCAGTGCCCCACACAAGGAGTTCGCCCGCATCGGCTCCGGCGGCTAGCAGAGCTAGCATCACGGCCTCAGAACTAAAGGGGAACACGCTGCCGGCCAGAAAAGCGGCCACAAACATGCCCACACCGCCGTTGGTGGAAAGAAAAGTGGTTAGAGTGTTCATTCTCGTTGGGTTAGCCTAAATTTGCTTTCTGATGAATCGGAATTTCTCCTTATTATAAGAGTTGTGTCTTCTTATTAAAAGAGATGTTCCCCTTTATTATATAGGTATGTTCTTTATTCTAAAAAGAATGCCTCAAAGAAGAAAAATTAAAAAAATCCTTCGCAATAGTTGAAGGCTCCTAGCGCCACGAGCAACAAGATGTTGAGGTAGAACCAGGCATCGAAGAAGCGCCCCTTGCCCAAGGCGTAGTGGTGGGCGATGAGCAGAGCGGAATTGGCAATGAATAGGCGGAGTTGCGCGTCGTAGAATTGCGGCAACAAGGCGATGCCCACTGCCAGGAACACCTCCACCACGGCCACGGCATAGAGCAACATTCGCGTGCGAATTTTGTCGTTATAAGCAGTGCGGATGAAGTGGATGAAGGCGAGTAGTGAGAGGGTGAACACGAAACCGAGCGTCACCCACTGGTTGAGGTTGAGTTGGGCGTAGTTAGGCAGTTGCGGTTCGAACCACGGTTCTAAGTAAGTAAACTCGGTGTCGAGGCTGTTTTGCCACACTCCGTAGGCGGTTTTTCCCCAATAGGGCACGGCCACGCCTAGCATGCCTGCCACGAAAGTGCGCCAATTAAACACGCGCAACTGGAAGAGCATACATATATAATAGGCCAAGGCCAACACCAATAGGGGCGGGAACACAATCGAACCGATGCCTAAAAAGAGAAAGGCGTGAAACACGTATCCCTCAGCCCTCGGTTGTTGATAGCTGGCGAAGAGCATGAAATAGGCTAGGGCGAGGCATAGGGCGGGCACGGCGCTCAAACTAACTTCGTGCAGAGCGGGACAAGCCAACATCAGCGCCAAGTAGGTCACACTCATCATGCGTGAACGAATGCGCAGCAGGGCGTTGCGGTTGTTCACCTCCATGATGAGATAGGCGTTGAGGCCCGTCACCACAAGGCCCAACCACAAGTCTATGCTCGTTACGTTGGGCAGCATCCACAGCAAAACGCTCACCACTGCCATGATGGGCAGGGTGAACGTGCTCGATACTATTTTATGTCGTAGGGTGATGGTGCGCATGAAGCGGATTTAGAAGAAAAACGAAGCGCGCCTCGAAGGGTGGTTCTATAAATTAGCTTTGTCAGATTTTGGTGCTATTTTTCGTCCATTTTGTTTGTGAACGAAGGAGCATAGCGGGCTATGTGACTGAGTGAACAAGCAAAATGGGCGGAAAAGAGCGCCGAAAGATGACAAAACGTCAAAGATTTGAATTTGTATTTTTAAAGGTGGTAATTTATAGAACCACCCTTAAAGATCTTGACCGATGTCGCTGCGGAAGTATTTCTTTTCGAATTGAATGTGTTGGGCACCCTTCATCGACTTGGCCAAAGCCTCGGCCTTGTCATTGCCATACGAACTAACAGCGATGACGCGTCCGCCAGCGGTCACGAGTTTGCCGTCTTTCATAGCCGTTCCGGCGTGGAACACTACGCTGCCCTCAATGTCGGCTCCCGTAATTTCGAAGCCTTTTTCGTAGGCTTGCGGATAGCCTCCCGACACGCACATCACGCACACGGCGGCCCGTTCGTCAAACTCCACCTTGCGCTCGTTGAGATTGCCTTCGGCCACGCCTTCAAACAGGTCTACGATGTCGCTCTTCAAGCGCAGCATCACGGTTTCGGTTTCGGGGTCGCCCATGCGACAGTTATATTCAATCACCTTGGGCTGCCCGTCGCAATTGATGAGGCCGAAGAAGATGAAGCCCTTGTAGTCGATGCCCTCCTCGGCGAGTCCGTTGACGGTGGGGCGGATAATTTCGTCCTCCACCTTTTGCATCCACTCTTTGGTGGCGAAAGGCACGGGCGAAACAGACCCCATGCCGCCAGTGTTGAGCCCAGTGTCGCCTTCGCCAATGCGCTTATAGTCTTTGGCCTCGGGCAGAATTTGATAGTGCGTGCCATCGGTCAACACAAACACAGAGCACTCTATGCCCGAGAGGAATTCCTCAATCACCACGCGGCTTGAAGCGTTGCCAAACATGCCGCCGAGCATGTCGTGCAGTTCTTTCTTAGCCTCTTCAAGAGTAGGCACGATGAGCACGCCCTTACCGGCGCACAATCCGTCGGCTTTCAGCACGTAGGGCGGCTGAAGTGTTTCAAGAAATTGACAACCCTCTTCCACTTGCGTGCCGTCGAATGTGGCGTAGGCGGCGGTGGGGATGTGGTGGCGCTTCATGAAGCCTTTGGCAAAGTCTTTTGAGCCTTCGAGCACGGCTCCTGCTTTCGACGGACCAATCACGGGCACGTGCTGCAGCTTGTCGTGTTGCTTAAAGTAGTCGTAGATGCCTTTCACCAAAGGGTCTTCGGGGCCCACCACCACCATGTCGATGTGTTCGGCCTCCACAAACTGTGCCACAGCCTCGAAGTCGTCGGCCTTAATGGCCACGTTTTCGCCCACAAGGGCTGTTCCGGCGTTGCCGGGAGCGATGAAGAGTTTTTCGATTTTCGAACTTTGTGCAATTTTCCAAGCCAGTGCGTGTTCGCGTCCGCCACTGCCTAAAAGTAGAAGTTTCATATACGCGCTTTTATTGAATTTCTGCAAAATTACTGCTTGTGTGGTGAAGAGCAAAGTGAATGAGCGAAAATCTTTCCGTTTGCGGGTTAATCGGTGTGGAGTGGGTGGCGCCTCGTTAATCTTTTAAGCAGCCAATGGGCACCACATACACACCATCTTTTCGTTGATAAGCATAGTCGCCCACTGCTGTGAGCACCATTAAGAAGGAAGGCGCTTTCATTTTTGTCGTGTCAATTTTATCTGCCAAATTGGTTAAGGTTAACACTCCTTTCTCAATGGCTTGCGCTCCGCCTAATTTAATTTCTATTAGGCCGTATGAGCCGTTGCGAAGGTGTATCACGGCGTCGCATTCCAAACCATTTTTGTCACGATAGTGATAGACGTTGCCATCCACGGCATCGGCATACACGCGGAGGTCGCGAACGCAGAGAGTTTCGAAAAGCAAACCAAAGGTTTCTAAATCGTTTACAAGGTCGTCGGGCCCAAGGCCGAGTGAAGCTACGGCGATAGAGGGGTCAACAAAGTAGCGAGTGTCGGCCGAGCGAATGGCCGTTTTGCTACGCAAATTCGGATTCCAAGCGGGCATGTCTTCTATCACAAAAATCTTTTTGAGTGCGCCAATGTAGCTTTGCACGGTTTTGTCGGCTAGCGTTTCATCGTCGTTGTTCATCATGTCTTGCCGAATTGCCCCGATGCTTACTTGCGCTCCTTGAGAGCGAGCGTAAGAGCGGAGTAAGAGTTTGGTTCGCTCACTGCTTCGGCTGATTTCGTCCACCCTCGACACGTCGCTCTTCACCACCGCGTCGTAGTAGTCGTAGGCTTGGCGTAGAGCGGCTCTCGGATTTTTGCTGACCGAACTAGGCCAACCACCGCGACTTACCAAGAAGGCCACGTCTTCTAGTGTTAGTCGATTGTAGCCTTCCGCTGTTTGGGATTTTGAGAAGAGTTGTTTTAGGCTGACTTCGCCTGTAGATTCTCCCGATTCCCACAACGACATCGGGCGCATCGTAATCCACGCAAAGCGCCCCGTGCCGCTGTGGTGGATGCGGTCGGTGCTGACGGGCACGGCCGAGCCCGTCAGAATGAATTGACCTTCTTCGCCGCGATGGTCCACTTCAAAGCGAATGGCGTCCCACACCTGGGGAATAATTTGCCACTCGTCAATCAGTCGGGGAGTGTTGCCATTGAGTAGCATTTTCACCTTTAGGTCGGCCATTTCTTCATAGTTTTGTTGGTTGTCGGGGTCGGCCATGTAGAGCACACTCTTTGCTTTTTGTTCGGCGGTGGTGGTTTTGCCACACCATTTAGGGCCTTCTATCAACACCGCGCCCACTTCTTCTAGTCGATAGTCTAGCAATTGGTCGGCTATGCGTTTCTTATATTCTTTCATAACAGTTGGTTTTCTGCTGCAAATTTAAGGATAAAATTTTTACCTCGCTACTATTCGTTACCTAATTTGGCCACGATTCGTTACCTAATTTGGCCGCGATTTGTTACCCAATTTGGCGCCGTTTCGTTACCTAATTTGGCCGCAATTTGTTACCCAATTTGGCGGAAAAATGAAAACTTCGTGTTTACGCTTTCATGGTAAAAGCGTATGAGAGGGTGGGGACGTGGCTTGGGAAACATTTTTCTTGAATTAGCTTATTTTGTAAACCGAAGATGGCTAACTGCTCGGTAATTGTCGCAAAATTTCGGTATTACCGAATTTTCTACCGGTATCCCTCACTCAAAACATGCTCTTGAACATAATTTTGCACCCGCTTTCGGAGCGACGCTCCCCTGTGGAGAGGAATAAAAGAAAGCCGAAATTTTTTACACGGAAAAAGAACAATAAAAAAGAACAACAAAATATCATTTAATTAAAACACAAAAATTATGTTGAAGAAATTAGCCGCACTGCTCTGCTTGCTAGTGTGCTTTTCAGCCACGAGTGTGGCACAAAAGGTGGCTGCTACGCCTACCGCTTATGCTGACATCGACGCTAATACGGATTATGCCATTTTGGTGAAGTCGGACAAAACGGCTACCGACGGCTCGGGCAACTTGCTCTATTGCGATGGCTCGAATTTTTACGTCGATTGCCGCACCAAGAGCAATAATGTAGATGGCTTTTTGGCTTCTCCTCAATATGTGTTTAAAGTAGAAAAGCAAAGCGATGGCGTTCGTATTAAGAGTGTTAGCGCAGGCAAATATCTTCGCCCGGGCGATAAATCAAATGATAAACTAAGCATTGGTGACGCTAAGACTTTCTATGTTACTGCTTCTGGAAATGGCATTAAGTTGTATTATAAGGGGTGGAGCTGGGGCAACTATACTAGCTACGTTGTAAACAACAATGCTAGTGGCTATAATGCTGACACCGACGACACGTTTATTGGTTCTAATAATGGTAAGGTTGATGCTTCGAATGTGGCCGTGTTCGAGTTCTACGCTCTGAGCGACTATCAATCTGTTACTTACAATTATTATTATGATGGTGTGAAGAAATCTTCGGTAAGTGTGAATGCCGTAGTGGGCGAAGCCTATCCCACCCCCACTGGTCTTCCCGATTTCATAACCGCTGAAAAACCTTCGGGCACTTACACCGCCTCGGCTGGCACGAGCTTTGATATTGAATGCAAGTCGACACTTCCTTTCACCATCAGCACCGACGACAATAAAGTGTATTATTATCTTGGCACGGATGGTGACAACCCCACGCTTATCACTCGCAGCGGCAACAACGTGGCTTTCCGCGCTCAATCGGAAGCTAACTCCACACTCAACGATGTAACGAACGACCTTTGGTATATCACGGGTAATCCTTTTGATGGTTTCTATTTTAATAATGTGGGAGCAGGAACATATGCAAAAAGTTCTGTAGATTTAAATAACCCATTAGATATTGGTAGTTTAGTTGCTAACGGTGCTGTACTTCAATTCAATAATGGAAGCTCTGGCTACACCCAGAAATGGAAAATTGCTAAAACATCAAACAATAGTGCCACCGGTTTTATTATCTATCCCGACGACCTTGATGCTGGTTACTGCTGGCGTTACAATGGCAGCAATATCAAATTCCGTTTGGGCGACTCTTACCCCAACGCCTTCGCCGTGTACGAGCCCACTATCAGCCTCGCTCTCAACACCTCGGCAGCCGATCAAAACTACACCTTTGCCACCACTTGCCTTCCCTATGCCGTAGAGAATGTGTCGACCGATGCCAACATCTGTGTGGGTCGTTTCGAAAACGGCAAGGTAGAACTTTACGCTGAAGATGCCATCCCCGCCAACGAGGGCGTGGTGATTGTGGGCAATCCTGGAGTGAATGAAATCACGCTCAAGGTGGTTTCAAGCGCCACTACGTTGACCGAAAACGAATTGAAAGGCACCACCACCGAACTCACCGACCTCACCAACGTGCTCTCTTTCGGTCGCGCCAACCTCGCCGACGGCAGCAAGGGCAAAGTGGGCTTCTTCAAGTCAACCAACTCCTCGCTCAAAGCCAACCGCGCCTACATCATCAATCCCGATGCTCAGAGCATGGCGCTCAGCTTCGGTGGCAACCTCACGGGCATCGACAGCATCGAGGCTGACGAAACGGCTGAAACCACTAACGCTCCCCTCTACGACCTCACTGGTCGCCGTGTAAACCAAGTGGTGAAAGGCGGCATCTACATTCAAGGCGGACGCAAGTTCATGACTCGCTAAGCCTCTTCTCTCTTAAATTATAAATCAAAATAACGACTCAAAATGAAAAAAACATATATCCGCCCCGAAGCCACTAGCGTGCGCTTAATGACTGAAACCGCCCTAATGAGCGTGTCGTATGGAGCAAACACCATTCAAGAGGACGACTGGAGCAACCAACGCGAATGGAGCAACACCTCAAACAGCGCTCCTTGGAATAGCATGGATAATGAAGAGGAGTAACCCTCTCTCCATTATAATCAGAGTAAATTTTTTGACTATGCCTGCCAAACCCTTTTTGGTTTGGTGGGCATTTTCGTTGCGCTCAAACGCGGGTGCGGCAAGAATTATGGAAATAAATCGCTAACTTTGCCGCTATGAACGTAAAAATCGACCCTACGTGGGCGCAGCAGCTCGAGGCAGAGTTTCGGGCGCCCTATTTTCAGCAACTCACCGAGTTTGTGCGTCAAGAATATGCCGCTGGCGTGTGCTACCCTCCCGGCGCTGAAATTTTCAATGCCTTCAATCTCTGTCCCTTTCCCAAGGTGAAAGTAGTAATTCTCGGACAAGACCCTTATCACGGCGAAGGCCAAGCCGAGGGCCTTTGCTTCTCGGTGAAAGACGGAGTGAAGTTTCCGCCCTCGTTGGTCAACATCTTTAAAGAAATCAATAGTGACATGGGTCGGCCCGTACCCCAATCAGGCAGTTTGCGCCGTTGGGCCGAACAAGGCGTGCTGCTGCTCAACAGCACGCTCACTGTGCGCCAACACCAAGCCGCCTCACACGCCGGCCACGGTTGGGAGACGTTTACCGACGCCGTCATCCGCACCCTCTCCACCCAGCGCGAACACCTCGTGTTCATTCTTTGGGGCGCTTATGCGCAAAAGAAAGGCCAAATCATCGACCGCCAGCGCCACCTTGTGCTCTGTTCGGCCCACCCCTCGCCCCTCTCGGCCTACCACGGCTTCTTTGGCAATCACCACTTCAGCCGCTGCAACAGCTACCTCATTGAGCAGGGCGAGCAGCCAATTAGTTGGTAAATTTTTTACGTTCGCTATTTTATAGACGTTAGATGCATAAAGCAAAAGTGTTGTCCTAATTGTCTCTATTGTCGTAATAAAAATGAATTAGAATGGATAATAACAATAATCGTATTCCCCCTATACTCCAAGTGGGCGATGTGCTCCTCTCGTCCGACATACTGACCGAATGTTTCTGTTGCGACCTCGACGCCTGCAAGGGCCAATGCTGCGTAGATGGCGACAGTGGCGCCCCGTTGCTGATGGAAGAAGTGGCCAAACTCGAAGAGGTGCTCGATGCCGTGTGGCCCCAACTCAGCGCCCAAGCACAGGCTGTGATCGATAAACAAGGCGTGGCCTACACTGATGCCGATGGCGATTTGGTCACGAGCATCGTGGGGGGCAAGGACTGCGTGTTTACCCACCACTGCAACGGCGTTTGCCTCTGCACCACCGATGGCGTCTATCGCGAGGGCCGCACCTCGTGGTGCAAACCCATTTCGTGCGCACTCTATCCCATTCGCGAAAAGCGCTTTGCCAACGGCACGAGCGGTTTGCACTATCACCGCTGGAGCGTGTGCCGCCCGGCCGTGAAAAAAGGGCGCGAACTCGGGCTACGCATTTATCAGTTTTTAAAAGCTCCGCTCACGGAAAGGTTTGGAGCGGAGTGGTATGAAGAACTTTGTGAGGTGGCTCGGCAGTTGGGGTGCTGATTTTTTTAGGAAAAATGAGGTGTTGCAAATGTTAATGCAAACCGTGTGGTTTTCCGTTTGCCCCGACGCGGGACGCGTCGCCCCTAAGAGCTAGCTCGCCCCCAGAATAGTGAGAATAAAAAACTAGAAAAATTTGGCGCATTCGAAAGAAAGGGCTACATTTGCACCTAGAAATAGTTTTTAAGGTGAAGTTGAAAGAATTCCAACGCATACGAGGTGGGAGTTCTTTCGGTTTTTTTTATTCCTTACAACAGAAGAAACAAAAACAAGAAAATTCTTATGGCATACATGACCCAAGAGGGCTACGATAAGATGGTAGCCCAGCTCCGTCACATGGAGTCAATTGAGCGCCCCGCCGCCTCGGCAGCCATTGCCGAAGCCGCCGACAAGGGCGACCTTTCAGAAAACAGTGAATACGATGCAGCAAAAGAGAATCAGTCGAAACTCGAAGGCCGCATCGCAGCCTTGAAAAAAGCCATTGCTGAGGCTAAAATCATCGATAAGTCAAAAATCAAGGCCGACACCGTGCAGATTCTCACCACCGTTGAGATGAAGAACGTGAAAAACAACATGGTGATGAAATACACCATCGTGAGTGAAAGCGAAGCCAACCTTCGCGAAGGAAAAATCTCTAGCACCACCCCCATTGCCCAAGGCTTGCTCGGCAAAAAGGTGGGCGACGTGGTGGAAGTGAAAATTCCCCAAGGCACCATTCATCTCGAAATTCTCAACATCTCCATCTAATCTCCCTTTTGATTAGAAGCGAGGACGTGAAACACGTGTAACGCAAAACGAAGCATTATGACGATATTCTCAAAAATCATTGCCGGAGAAATTCCCTCCTACAAATGTGCCGAGAACGACAAGTTCTATGCCTTCCTCGACATCAACCCCGTGGCAAAAGGCCACACCCTAGTAGTGCCGAAGCACGAGGTGGACTATCTTTTCGATCTCAGCGACTCGGAACTCAGCGAGATGATAGTGTTTGCCAAGCAAGTGGCCCATGCCATTAAAGCCGCATTCCCCTGTCGCAAGGTGGGCATGGCCGTGTTGGGCTTAGAGGTGAACCACGCACACATCCACCTCATTCCTTTGCAAAGCGAGGGCGACATGGACTTCCGCAAAGAAAAACTCCAATTGCCCGCCGAGGTGATGCAAGAAACCGCACAAAAAATTTTAGAGGAGTTTAGCAAGTAGTTCCTACTCCCCTTTTCTGTTTAAACTATCGGCTTAAGAGTGCTTCACTCTTAAGCCGATAGTTTTTCTTATTAAGCCGGTAGTGAAACACTATCAAGCCAGTAGTTTTTCTTATTAAGCCACTTTGCAACGCTAGCTCGTCAGTGGGGGCGACGCGGCTCGCGTCGGCGCAAGAAGCAGCGCTAAAGAATACGCTAGTAATTGGGGGGCGACGCGTCCCGCGTCGGGGCTAGAAGCATTTCTAGTAGTAAATCAAGAAGCAGCGCAAGAAATAAGAAACAGTGCAAACATTCTTAGTTAGAAGGATGTTCGCGTTGCTTTTTGCGCTATCGCTCAGAACCGCTTGCCCCGACGCGGGACGCGTCGCCCCCCAATTACTAGCGCTTCCTCTAGTGCTTTCTCTTGAGTTCCTTCTTGCGCCGACGCGATCCGCGTCGCCCCCACTGACTGGGCAGTACTAATAGATAAGCTTTTTATTCTAAAACTAAATATAAAATAACTTAACCATAAAAATTTCACTCTTTTCCTCTTTTCCACTTTTCACCCCGTGCAAGCAAAAAAGCACGAATTCATCGAGAAATCACTCCCCCAGAAACTTTACTTACACTCATTGCTGTTACTTGCACTCATTGCTTGCACTCCATTGAAAATCAATGTATTCCGCAGTGCAAGCAGCAGCTCATGCTGCTTACACTGCGAGATGCTGCTTGCACTAGTCTGCATAAAAATTGCATAAACCGTATAAAAACTGCATATATGCAAAAATTAGCGTGCAAGCAAGTGTAAGCGAGTGTAAGCAAACTTCTTGCTGCTTACACTCTTGAAATGATTGATAATCAGTGGTAGTGCAAGCAATTAGTGCAAGTAACAGCAAATAGTGCAAGTAACTCTCTAGAGGGACGAAATTCCCGATAAAAACGTCGATTTTTGCATTTTCGCTACTTTTCTGCATATATGCAGTTTTTATGCGTTTTTTTGCTCTAAAACGCCTTTTTGACTTCGTTGTAGGAATAATCTAAAAATGCTCTTTTTTATAAGAAAAATAGTGACGCCTTTAGTCGAAAACCATAAACTGTTAACATCTATTCAGAATATTCTGGCAAGTTATTACAACCGATAACTTGCCAAAACTGCCTTTTTTCTTCAATTTTGGCAAGTTATCGATTTGAATAAGTTGCCAAAACTGCGAAAAAAATCAAGTTTTGGCAAGTTATTGATTAAGATAAGTTGCCAAAACTGCAGAAAAATTGTTGCCAATTCGGGGTTGTCGGTGCGGACTGACTAATGCGGGCTGAAAGCCCAATGTATGCACCTAGCCCAGGGCAAGCGAAGCGGCG
>CAVKKI010000043.1:0-15155 GCA_963656725.1 Oribacterium sp.
AACCCAGGGCGCCGCTTCGCTTGCCCTGGGCTAGGAGCATACATTGGGCTTTCAGCCCGCATTGGTAGTTAACGCATTCGTTTCGAAATAAAACGAAATACATAAATTCACCATCTTAAAACGTTTAAGAGTGGTAATTTTTTGAACCTCCCTTAAATGAAAGAGTCGTTTTTTTAGCCACGGCTTTTCCTTCTTAACTCAAAACATAAAAATCGTAGCGTTCTATATGGGAATATAGATTGCACGGATAGATAAAGGGGCATTATTACATTATTTGCTTATTATGCTTTTATCTTCTCCGTTCATAATCCCTATGAATAAGGCTTTCCGTTTTGCATAAACGCTGAATGTGAGGGGCGTGCACCAACTGAAGGCCGTGCGTGCACCAACTGAAGGTAGCACGTGCTTCAGTTGGTAGCAGCACGAACACCAATTGGTGCACGCCCACATGCATCGCGTTTTAGAGCCATTTATAATGTTGCATCAGCGCCTTCCTAAACGGGCAACGCTAGTGGCTTTGGGGGCAGCTCTGGGGGCGACGCGTCCCGCGTCGGCGCAAGTAGAAACGCTAGAAAAGAATAGTAAGAAGAATGGAAATAAAAAAGGTGTTCCGAACTTTAATGTCATTCGGAACACCTTGCAAATTAATCTGTATCAATGTATGTTGCAGCTAATCGCTAGCCACAAATAATTGCGTTTTTAGAACACAGCCTTTTCTGTGGTGGTGTGGTTGCCCTTCGTTACGCGGATGATGAACACACCCTTGCCGAAGGTGGGCAGAGAAACTTCGCCATTCACGGTGGCGCTGCTTACGAGGCGGCCTTCAGCGTTGTAAACGCTAGCCACAGCTCCCTCAGCCTTCACGGTGAAAGCACCGTTCTTGGCAGAGATTTCAGCAATTTGCTCGTTGGCATCGGCCACAGCGTTGTTCACACTAGTTACGGCTTCTTCCAAATCGGCTGAAGAACCGAGAGCTACCTGACGGGCTGTGACGATTTTGCTCGTGGTGTTGTCGATCAAGAGCACAGCTACGTTGGCGTTGGCAGTGTTGGTCACATTCTTCGACTTAATGGTGGGGAAGTCGAAGGTGACGGGCACGTTTTGGGTGATGCCGTTGAGGGCGTAAGTGCCATCGGTGCCATCGAGGTTGCTAGTGACACGAGCCACGTGGTTGAGCGTAACGGTGCTGTAGCCATTAGCGTCGATGGGTGTCTTCATGAGTTCTACGAGGTCGTCGTAGTTGCCGTAGTAGTTGGTAGTGGTTTCTTCGCCATATTGCTTGTAGATTTGTGCCAAAACGTTGGCTTGGCTAGCCGAGATGCCGTCTTCGGTCACTACACAGGCCAAAGAGTATTGGTCGTCGGGAGCGGGAGTGGTGAAGTTCACCGTGGCGCTCACCTTGATGCCTTGCAGGCTCTTCTTGCAGCTGAGGCCTACGCTTGCTTCGCAATCTTGTGTAGAGAGCGATTGCACGAGTGAGGGCAGTTCGTAGTAGGGGTCGGAGGTGTACTCACGGTTGACCAAAGTGGTGGGCAAGCTGCTGAAGCCGAAGTTGTTGTAAAGCTCATCGTATTCGTCGAGGATGAGGTCGTCGCTAGCACGGTTATAGGTTACGTGGGGAGCGATGGTGACGATGCGGTTGTTGACAGAGTCGGCCGCATTTTTCAAACCCGGAATGCCGAAGATGCAGTTAGAGCAAGCGGGGCTGGTGAACTCTTCTACTACAGGCACGCGCTTGTAGCCTGTGGTGAAGCTGATGAGTTTGGTGCTGTCTACGTTGTCGGTGTAGTCAGAGAATTGATCGTCTACGCCATTCACCTTCACAATTTCAAACTTGGCATCGTTGTAGCCTTCGTTAAAGGGCAAGCGAACGGGCAAGTAGAGCTGAGCCTGATTCATGAAATAAACGGGCTCGGGAAGGGTGTAGTTGCGAAGTTCGGCTTGCTTGGCGCTAGAGAAGGTGTATCTGATGCTCTTGATAGAGTCGAGACCAAGGTTGATGAGCTGCACGTTGCAGCGTCCCTCATGGCCGGCGTAGCCACGAGCGTCGTCAACGTAGAGCAGGGCGGCATCTTCTAATTGCACACCTTTGTCGCCTTCGGTTACAGAGAACACGGGGTTGATTACAGAGCTGTTGCCGTAGGTGAGTTGGCTACCTACATACACTTTGTCGCCATTGCTCACGAAGAGCAGACCATCGTAGCCGGCACCCGTGCTGTCGGGGCAGAGGGCGGCGATGATGCCTTTCGATTCGGCATTGGTGTCGGTGCTAGCATAGCTTGCGCTACCGGCACACCATCCGATGAAGAGGCCATCGGTGCTGATGGGAAGTTCGTAGTCGCAATCCACTGCGGCCGAAGCGATGTTGCCTCCTTCAGCGGCCTTGAGGGTGATGTCTTTTTCCCAAAGCATTTGCAGCGAGCCATCGCTAGCGCTTTTGGCAATGAAGGCGCGGGTGTCGCTGTAGTTGGCGTTCCAAGCGTAGATGTTGATGCGCTTGATGGTGTTGCCCCAGTAGCGGCTCAGCAACTCATAGGGGTAGTAGGCACCATAGCCCCAACCGGTGAAGCCGGAGTTTGTGACATTGTCGGCAGTGAGACCTGTGGAGATGGCGGCCATTTGGTCGAGACCGTAAATGCTAGTGAAGTAGCTCAGAATTTTACCGCTACGGAAAGTGTTGGTGGGTTCGGCTTCGCTTTCGTCGTCGGCCATCACGGCTTTGGTGCTCATTTTGGCTTTAGGGGCGAAGGGAAGGGCCATTTTCTCGCTGCCGCAAATGGTTTTGGGGCTAATGCGAGTGGCAAACTGTGGTTTTTGGCTCAGCTTGAGGTGGTTGGCCACCTGTGCTGTAGCGTTGCCGCATAGAAGGGCTGCGGCGGCCAAAGCAAGTAAAAAATGTTTCATTATTTCTCGGCTTATAGGGTGAGAAGAATGTGTATGCTTTTATGAATTGTTTTGCGAATGCTTGCGCTTGTTGCGGGGGGAGTGGGCTATGCCTTGCAGTTGTGCAGGAGTGGGCCATGCTTATCTTTCTTCCCTGTTGAGCGCAAGTGAAGAGGAGGGGCGGTTTACTTTAACAAGAACTTGCCGTTGGCCTCTTTCTCAGCGCCGGCGGTGAGAGTGTAAACGTAAACGCCTTGTTGCAAGCCGTTGAGGGCTACTTCGCCGTTGGCGCTGGTTAAAGCAACGCTCTTTACGAGTTTGCCATCGGTGCTATACACGTTGAGTGTGCGTGTTTTGGCTGCGCCGAAGGTGTAGTGAAGCGTGCCGCCCGACACCATCACTTTCGCGTCGGCCACACTTACTTGGCTAACGGCTGCGGGGTCGGAGTAGATGAACCTTTCGATGAACTGAAGCACCTTGGTGGTTTCGTCAACCCACACGGTGACGCGAGCGGTGTATTGGCTGTAGTTGCCCTCTTCGAAAACGCCGTGAAGCTTCATCGGAACGGAGGCACCAGGCACAAGGTTAACGGTGCGCGATTCGCTTGAGCCAGTGATGTCGGCACAAGCCGTGGTGACACCACACCAGTTAAGGCCTTTTCCTTGATAGCCCAAACCAGCGTTCACTTCCACTTCGAGAGCTTGCGTTTCGTCGCTTTCGTTGGTGAAGGTGGGGTCGAGTTCGGGACCAGCCTTAATTTCTAAACCATTGTTTTCGGCAAAAAAAGTGAGCACTTTGTTGTTGGTCACTTCCTGACCCTCGCAAGTCACTTTAATCTGTGCTGAGGCTGAGGCAGCAAAGGCGGCAGCCATCATTACGAGCGTAAAGATTTTCTTCATATATAAATGTTGTGTTGGTTATGCTAGAATTTTTTTTTATTTGAAAAAACGGTGAACTTATTCTTCATCTGCCTTGAGCAGTCCGCGCTCAATCACTTGCATCGCGCCGTATTGCTCGTTATAGAAAATCACCACGTAGTGCATGTTGGCGGGTTGCCAAGGCGTTTTGTTCTTGATGTTGGCCACACCGGGGAAGGTGTAGCTATAGGTTTTGCTTTCAGAAGATGTGGCGTTGAGTGTGATTTCCTCACCCTCGAAATCGTTGACGCTGTGACGGAACACGTGTTTATGCGTGTAGTTCATGTCGATCTTTCCATCGGTTTGGTATTGCGGCCCAACGATGTCGCTTTCTGTGAGCCACACTTGCAACTTTCCGGTGATGGAGGTGAGACCTTGGTTCTCTACATCCACTTTCACGGTGAGCGTGCTGTCGGCTAGGTTGAAGCTAGTGGCGCTGTTGTCGATGCTGAGTTGAATGTTGTAGTCGTTGCTAAAGCGCTTGAATATCTCGGCATCCCATTTGTCGTAGTCGATGAAGTCGCCTTGACGGTCGATGCGCCCTTTGGGGAAGGAGTTGAGGCCCAGCTGGCTGATGTAGGTGTAGCCTTGCACGTTGGCTAGTCCATATTTATTGCCGTCTTCGCGTAGCGAGTTAGAACCACCGTGTATGCTCACGGCAATTACGCGGTCGATGCCGTAGTTGCTGAGAATGTTGGTCATCTCATCGTTGGCTAAGGGGCAGTTGGTGCAAGTTTGCCCCGTGAAATCCTCCACGAGTACGTTCTTTTTTGCTTCCACGGTGTAGGGGCCGTCGAAGCGGTTGCCTTCGTCCACCTCGCTGCAGCTGGCGGTTGCAAACAGGGCGATGCCAAGAAGTAGGGTATGATGTAGTTTCATTCGGAATTTTAGCTGAGAGAAAAGTGGGGTGGATTAGAAGTTGAACGTGTAAGAGGCTTGCACGCCTTTTGAGGCAGGCACGTAGCGGCACACACCGCCCGAGCAGTTATAGCCGGCGCGCGTTTTGCCATAGCCCACTTGCAAGCGGTGAGAGCGGTGGGTGAAGGTGACGCTGCCCATGAGGTAGTGCACCTTGTTGGTGCCCTCCACCACCGAGCCATCGTCGGCGTGCATAGGCACGTTGGCATTATATTGGTCGCTGATGGTGAACATGAAGTTGGGCAACACAGAGAGCTCTAATAAACCATACCACCAGTCGCCTTGGTCTTGCTTCGTGTGCAAATATTGCGCTTCGCCACGCAAGGTGAGGCGGTGGTTGAACTGGTATTTGCCCTCGAGCACGTAGATGTTGCTCTTAATGGCTTTGTCGCCGTGGCCCTCTACGATGTATTGGTTGTAGCGCTGGCGAGAGTACATGAAGTTGAGCTTGAACTGCTTGGTCAACTTCTTCTCCAGTTGCACGTTGATGTCTTGATAGTAAACCCCCGTGTTCATTTTAAAGAAGGGGTAGTAGAGGCCGTTGCCGCCAATGGCGTCTTCGCTCAGGTCGCTGCCGCTTTTGGCGCTGATGCCGCGAATGTGCGACGCATTGAGTTTAAAGCTCGTGCCGTAGCGTCCGCCCAGTGGGGTGCGACGCTTAAAGTTGTAGCCAAACTCGCCTTGGAAGGCCCACTCGCCCGGCGTCATTTGCGTGGCATAGGGATAGAGCGCAGCCAGAGCGTAGGTGTGTTGCATGGAGAAGGCGGGTAGGTGGTTGATGTAGCACGCTGTGGAGGCTTTGTCGATGGTGCTGCGTGAGCGAAACGACATGTCCTCGCTGCGCTTGGCTTGCAGCAACACGCTCATGCCGCGCTTAGAGTAGGAGCCCGACACGAGGAGCGTTTTTCCACGCTTAAAGGTGTAGTTGTTGGCGCTCGAAGGGTCTTGCGTTTTCCAAGCATATTCGGCCAAAAGGTTGAAGCCGCCCTTTTGCAAGTTGGCGCGCACGTCGAAGGCGGCCACGTCGCTCGGCATGTTGAGCTTGTAGGTGCCCATAATCTCCTTGCCCGACAGAGGGTCAATCTCGCCTGTGGTGCGGCTCACGTAGATGTCGCTTTCCGTTTTCGAGGCATGGTTGCTCACGGCCGAGAAGCCTAGGGTGAGACGGGTGTCGCTTTGGTCCATTCGCTTCACCCATTGGTCTACGTTGAGTTCGAGGTCGCCGCCCCAGGTCCAGGGTGAACAGCTGTCGAGGTTGCGGTGGTGCCAATAGTAGCGTTGCTGGCCGCCTAGCAGTTTGAGGCTAACGCCCTTAAAGGGCTTCAGCGCCAAGCGTGCGCCTCGCAGCGAATTGTCGATGCCCAAGGAGCGCTCTTCGTAGGTGCGGAAGATGAGGCCCGAGCCAAATTGGTCGTAGAAATCGCCCAAAGTGAGTTCGGCCCACTTATAATTGCCTTTGAGGTAGAAATAGGGCACGCCCCATCCCTTGAAATCGTTTTCGAATCCGGGCATGGGGTGGTCGAGATATTCAAAGCGGGCGCCGGCTTGAAAATACTTGTTGAGCAAGTGAAGCTCGGCGTAGGTGTTGGTCATAAACTTGTCGTCGTACTTGCCCGTACCGATTTTGTTGTCCTCGTTAGGGAAGGCAAGCACGTCGCTTTGTATGCTACCGTGCAGCGTAAACTTTTTGGCGTCGTTAGCGCTTGAGGTGGCATCGCTTTCGTTTTGTGCCGATGCGCCAAGGGGCGAAAGCGCACTGAGCAATGCCACGGCCGTAAGGGCGGCGTAATGTTTCATTATAGTAAGGAGGTGTGTCAGTTCAAATCTTCGGCTTGTGCTATATATTATATATGTGTGTCTATAATATATATAATGTATGGAAAGCGCTTTTAGCGTTTCTCACTCAGCGAAGAAATGGGTGCGTGTGTGGCGTGTGTTTAGAGTAAGCACATAGGCGGAGAGAGGTTGCGTCCCCCCTCCGCCTCATTATATGATAGAAACTAGTTGTTCTTCTTCGAGGCCTCAATCAGTTCCTTTACTTTTTCAATGAGATGTTGTTCGCCCCCTTCTGTATATCCGCTGCGGCTTTCGGCAATTTTGCCGTTGCCGTCAATCACGAATACGTGGGGAATTAAGTTTACACCCATGGCGCGTTTGAACTCGGAGTTAGGGTCGAGCAACACTTGATATTCCCAACCAGCGGCATCTACCATAGGCTTCACCTTTTGTGCGTTTTGTGCCTCGTCGATGCTGATGGCCACTAGGCGCACGCCCGTTTCGTCTTGCCAATCGGGATAAACCTCGTTGATGGCTTTGAGTTCGCGGTTGCAGGGCTTACACCATGAGGCAAAAAAACTAATGATGAAGGGTTTGCCATCGTTAGAGAGTGTGGCAGTGTCCACCGTTTTACCGTTAATATCTTTCAGTTTCACAGAGGGCAATTGTGCAAACACACCGCCCATCACACCCCAAAAGAGGAGCAAGACAAGAAATAGTTTTTTAGCTTTCATTTTGGTTGATTTCTTGATTGTAGCATGTCAGAGCGTAGAAAAGTAGCGCTCTTTTGTGCAAATTTGCTGCAAAAATACGCCTTTTTGTTGTATCGGCCAATTCAATGTATTATAATTTTTTGTAAATTGGTGATAATGAAACGAATTAACTAAGTTACCGCGGTGTTCTAGATATTCGCTCCAACCGTTTTCCTAACTCGTTTCAGCTGAGAATTTACCCCTCTAATCTTTGCTGAATTCTTGGAATTTTGTGATAAATCAGCCTTAAAAGCTTGGAATTTTGTGATTTATCGGCGAAAAATGTTTGGAATTTTGTGATAAAGCATAATTCTTCCTCTCAGATCTGGGTTTTCTCCAAACAAAAAAACAGGAGGCAAACACACGGCTTGCGTGTGTTGCCTCCTGTTTTGAATGAGAGAGATTTATTGTTTTCTCTCCAATCGCTTGGCCCTAAGGCAAAGGATTAGAGAAAGAAACTCTGTTTATTTCACGATTTGCTTCTTACCGTTGATGATGTAAACACCAGCGGGGAGCTTGTTGCCGTTGACGCGAACGCCTTGGAGGTTGTAGACAACCTTCTGGCCGTTAGCGGTGGTGGCGTTGTGAATGCCAGTGGTCTTGCCAATGCCAAACTCAAGCGTGATGGCGGGCAGAGCGTCACCATCTCCTGAAAGGAAGTAGCCTTCGGGAATTTCAATCGTGTAGATGCCCTCTTCAGTTTGAGCTACGTCGAGCGTGATGGTCTGTTGGTTGAAGTAGTCCCAAGAGCCCTCGCAGCTAGCAGTGCCAATTTCCACGCCGTCCTTCTTCACGATGATTTCACCATCGTAGCTCATAGCAGGTGCACCCCAGTCGTCGGCTTCGTAGTCGGTGAAGGTGAGGTTGATGGTGCTGAGCTCGCTAACGGTGCTGCCGTTTTCGGGGTCGGTGCTGAAGTTGAGCGTAGTGGGAACCTTGTTCTCGATGTAGTAGTAGCCCGTGAACTCACGAGAGTTTTCAGAGTCGAACTGCTCGCCAGAGGTGAAGTAGTCGTTGGGGATGTAGAGCATGTAGGTGCCAGCTTCGGTGATTTCCTTGTCAAGAGTCAAGCGCATGGTGTTGGTCTTGATTTTGTCGAAGTAGTACTTGCCATACTTCTCTTGCATCTCTTCTTCGGTGAGAGTTTCCATGTCGTCGATCATGGCTTGGATGTCTGCAGAGTAGATGGGGTCGGCACTAGCAACCACAGCCACTTGCTGACGGCTGGTGCGGCTGTAAACGTAAGCTTCGCTCAGCTCCATGCTGCCGCTAAGGCCGATGCTGTTGGGAGTGGTTACGTCGAAGGTGTAGAGAGAAGAAACGGTTTCTTCAGAAGCGGGAGTAACGGTGATTTCAGCGCCGTTGTAAGAGAGGAAGAGCTCTTGCTGAGTGACGCTAGTGGCGCGGTCGCCAAAGTTACCCTTCACACGGCGGCCGTCTTGATCCTCGGCAGCAATGTTTACGGTAGCGTAGCGAGCTTCCTGGCTCTTAGCCTTTGATTCGCTCAAACCAAGTACCCATTCGTTAGAGTATCCGTCAACGGGGTCAACGGGAGTGTAGGTGTCGAAATACATGTTTTCGCTAGCACCGCCACCGGCAATGCAAGTAGCGCCTTCCACAATCTTAACCAAACCATCGAAGTTAACGGTGAGGTTAAAGTTGCTAGCGTCGGTGATGGTGGTGGGAGTTACGCTTTCGAGGTTGATGTCGCTGTAAACGTAGTCGGCTTGTGTGCCATAGAAATAGAGCGTGTCGCTACCCACCTTAATGTCGCGATACATGTTGAAGGTTTTACCGATTTGTTGGTAACCGGTAACCACTACGCGGTAAGTGTGGCCAAGAAGCAATTTGGTGGTGCCAAAACCTACCACTTCGCCTACCCAAGCATTAGCGTCCTTGTCGAAGTTCTCGATGTGAGTGGGCGAAACGATGATATTGTCGTCGCCTTCCACAGGGTTGAGGTCTTCAATAGAGTAGCCTACGTAAGAGATAGAGTCGTTGCCTACGTTAGCGTCGAAGTTGGTCTGAATAACGATGGGCTGATCGCTCACGAGTGAGTCGAGTTGAGCACCGTTAATTTCTTGAGGAGCAGCGTCGGCCGAAGCTTGGTAAGTCATGCTCTTCACGGTGAAGCCGTTATATTTGGCAGCGAAGAGAGTGCTGTAGTTTTTGCCATTGGCAGCCTTGAGGTCGCTGAGGCAGAAGAGCACGTCTTTCTTCGTTTTTACCTCATCGGGCACGGGGATGGTCAAGGTGTAAGCACCTTCAATGTCCTCGCTAGCCTCTTCTGTGAGGTCTTCCTTGTCGATGAAGTGGAACACTTCTTCGTTGTTGTCGTCTACGTAGCTGAACACAGCGCCGTTGAAGCTAAACTTCTTATAGTCGGTAGCGAAGATAGTGATGTTGTCAACGTTGGCAAGTGAAGAGCCAGAGGCGGGAGTGATTTGAGTTTGAGCGTTCACGGTTTCAACTACGTAGGGGTAGTTAACGGTGAACGAGCCACGAGAGCCGCTAGCTTCAGCATAAACGGGGTTGCCATCGAGGTCGGTCACGTTGCTTACGCGAAGCATCATGTTGTCATACTGAGTGGTGGTGCCGAGCATCGATTCGGGAGTGCGCTCCATGTCGGTGAGGTCGATAGTGAGCACGTTGCCGTTTACGGTGAAAGGAGGCACTTCGCTATACTTCGTGCTGGCTTCAGAGCCTGAAGAAGTGTCGCCGTAGGTGAGTTTCACGTTTTCAGCACCCACCTTAATGTCGCCGCTGAAGGTGAGAGTTACGATACCGTCGGCGTCACCCTTCGTCCAGAACGATTTGAAGGAGTGAGTGTTAGAGAAATTCGTGTTTGAAACGAGAGAAACGGGCTGTGCGCCGCAGATGAATTTGGCAGTAACTACGCCGTTGGCATCTACGCTAGCGTTTTCGCCTTCAATGCTGCAATCTGTTACCTTGATGCTAGAGTCGTCAGTGCTATTTACACCTGTAAGGCGAATGCTGAATTCTTCGCCTTCGGCCAAGCTACCCGCTTTCATCAAGGCATAGATGGGTTCTTTCACCTCGAAGAAAATCTTGTTGGTGTTGCGGTTGAAATCGATAATTTTAGAGGTCTTTGAAGTAACGATTTCTACCTTTGAGCATTCCACGGGCTTGTCGAACGAGAAGCTGACTTGCGAGGTGGAGGTGCACATGATGGTTGAACCCGGCACCGGACTAGTGGCAATGAAGCTGAGCGATTTGCCTGTTGACATGCTGAGCGTGACGTTGACAGAGTTGAGGCCATTATACAAGAAGTAGATGGTCTTGCCTGCAGTTACGTCGATGCTGTAGTAACGATAGAAACCTCCCGTTGCGGTCTGTCCCGAAAGGCTAGTGTAGCTGAGCTGCGTGGTGCAAGCTTCGTCAGAGAAGGGAGCCAAGAGGTCGCTTCCCGTGCTGGTCACAGTGAGCACACCGTCCTCGGTGGGAGTGTACTGAGCTGTCGACCCCGAGTTGCCGATGTTGAAGGAGTAGGCTTTGTCGAGTTCGAGCTCACCCAGAGTGGTGGCTGCTTGAGCCGACATGGCGCTAACCAACATCAACAAACACAGTGAGAAAATGGAGTAAAGCTTTCTCATAAGGTTGAATAATTTAAATTGGTTATGAATAAAATGTGAATTGTTTCGAATGAAAAAGGGAATAAGTTGAAAGACTCATTGGCAAGTGTGCCGAGCCTTTCAACTTATGTTTTATAGACTATGGTCTTAAAGAATAACCTTCTTCACAGTCGTGCCGTTAGCGGTGTTGACGCGAACGATGGCCACACCCTTGTGCTGAGGAGTCAAGGTGATAACGCCTTCGCCCTGAGCTTGAGCCAAGCGGCTACCGTCGATGCTGTAAACCTGCACGCTTGCTGCGTTGGCCGTGCTAACCACAACCTTGCCGCTTTCCGTGGTAACCACTACGGCAGCGGTGGTGTTGTCGGTCACGTTCTCTACAGCGTCAATTTGGTTGCTGGGCTTCACCTTGTAGGCATTGATGAGTTGGTCGGTGTTGCCGTCGAAGAGCATCAGCACCACTTCGGTGTTGTTAGCCTCGGTGCGAACGTCAACCGTTGAGGGCATGGGCACGGTGAGTGTAGTGGTGTATTCCTTACCAGCTTCGATGGTGGTGGGGAAGAGGTCGGGCGTGCCGGTGAAGGTTTCGCCGTAGTAGCCACGCACCACGTGGTTGAAGGTGTAGGGATTCACACTAGCCACACCATAGCGGCCGCCTTGTCCCCACTCGCCAATCACGGGGTCGGAGATGGCTGAGAAGCCGTTCGACTGGTAGCCTACCAAACCATTGCCGAGCACTACGGCGAAGAGTTTGAGGTTAACGTCGGTGGCGTTGAGCGCATATTTCACGGTGCAAGGCACGGTGAACTTGCTGCCGTCTTTAGCCAAAGTGGCGGTGGCGGTGAGTTCACATTGAGCGGGTTGCTCAAGCTGCTTCTGCACCTCATTCTGCCAAGTGGTAGAGTAGGTGGTAGTTTCAGAAGGCATGAAGCTGTAAGCAGCCGTCTTTGTGTCTTGTGTGATGGGGTAGGTGATGTCGCCACGCTGAATGATGCCCGAAGGAGCAGCGGTCAGGTTAAGGAAGGCGGCATAGCTTGACACGCCCGTTCCGAGTTGGTCGCCCGTGTAGCAGTGAAGCGCCATGGGGATGAACAGGTCGCCGTAGGTCTTCTGCAAATTCTCAATGCCGAGAATGCCTAAGGGGCAGTTGGTGCAGCCCATACCGGTGAATTCTTCAAGCACCACGCGCTTGGTGGGCTCGAAGTTGAGGTCGCGGATGGTTTTGCTTACAGAATTAGTTTGATCGTCTAGTTGGAAGTCCACGCTGAAGCGGTTCACTTCGCCCACGGTCAAAGGCAATGCCTTGCTGAAGCTAAAGGCGTGAGTGTCGCCCTTCTTCAAACTGAGGCCCGTTTCTTTAATTTCGTCCACCACGTTGCCCTTGTTGTCTTTGAGTGTTACGTTGAAGGTGCTGAACGTTTTCGTTTCGTCGGCAATCGAGATGGAGCCACTAATCTTGGCTTCCTTCTTATTTACCACCGTTTCGTCGTAATTAAAGGCGGCATAGAAGGGAAGGTCGTGCATCACCTGAACCGAGTCGATAAACACAAGGCTCTGGTTGTTGTTTTGGTTTACGAAACCAATATACACGTTTTTGCCAGCGTAGGCTGAAAGGTCGATGGAGTTGTGCGTCCAGTCGCCGTCGAGCTTGGCTTCGCTCTTGCCCGGCGATTGCAGTTCGTTATACACCACTTGGCCGTTCTGCTTCATCAAGTCAACCACATCGTCGGTGAGCACGCTATAGATGTTGTCGCTTTCCCAAACCACCACTTTCAGCGAGTCTTTAGCGGCCTTGCGGAAGCTTTGGCTCAAGAAGGTGAGGGTGCAGAATTTGTCGGGAATGTTGATTTGCGGAATCACGAGCCAGTCGTCGCTAGTGCCCGTGGGGGTGTACATAGAAGTAGAGGCGGCAGAGTAGCCGGTGCTGTTATTGTCGCTGCGCACAGGCACCCAAGCGTAGGCGTTGCCGGCAGCGTTAAAGTCGTAGCTCTTGCTCTCGGAATCGGGGGTATTGGTGTCGCCGTCGTAGAGCAACACATTGCCCAGGCCGTTGTCGAAGTTTTCAGAATAGAGCACGTTGCTGTCGTAAGAGATTTCGCGCTCGTAAGCACCACGCAAGTTGAGGGTGATTTCCTCGTTGGCCGAACTCTTATTGCCGTTGATGTCGGTGATAGAGCCAGCGGGGAGCACCACTTGATAGTCTACGTCTTTCATCAGCTTCTGTTCGGTAGCTGAGTAGATGTAGAGTTTCTGTCCGTTAGCCGACATAAGCAAATTGGCCACGGGGGTGCTGATGCCCTTTTGGTAGAGCGTGGCGGTGTTGCTGCTGCTGGCCACCTTGATGTCGGCGTCGAACTTTAAGGTAACGGGACTAGTGGTGGCGTTAATCTTACCCAGTGATGAGCCATCTTTGGGTGAGGTTTCGGTCAGGCGCATAGGCACATCTTCGCGTCCGTTATAGCTCAGCTCAATAGCTTCGTTATAGCGAGTGGCGTCGCCCTTGATGCTGATGGCCTTGGCCGGAATTTGCACGAGGTAGATGCCAGCGGGGTCGGGCAGTTTAGCCGAATTGAAGGTGATGTTCACGCTGTAGGGGTCGGAGTCGTCTACAGAGAAACCGAAGGCGCTGGTGTAGGTGTCGTTCATCACATCGTAGAGCTTGATGTTCTCGGCCTTAGTCAGCGTTTGCACGGTGCGGGTGAAGGTGAGTTTGATTTTCGACACCTTGGCGAAGGTCGACCCTGCGGCGGGGCTCACGGTGTAGCTGCTCAAAAGGTTGGTGGTCTTGGCCAGTTCGGTGAAGTTGTCGGGCAGAGTGATGACGTAGCTGTCTTTGTCGCCAGCATACACGCCGAAGGTGTAGCCGTCGTCGCTCAAAGCCACGGGTGTGCCCGAGTTGTCGAGTCCGAGTGAGGTGAGCAAGTCGAAATTATAGTGTTGCTTCAAGGCTTGAGTGAAGTTTACCCAATAATTGCCCGAGCGCACGCCGAAGTCGCGATAGATGTTGCTTTCGGGGCCAGCTGCATACACCTCGCCGTTAGCGTCCACAATGTAGCCGCCATACTCTTGCGAGTTGCTGTCGTCATACACCTCAATCTCATCGGTCTCGGTGTTATATTTAAAGGGATAGAAAGCTTCGTCAGCGCTGTTCACCATGTAGCACGTACCCGTCACATAGTGTCCGTCGTGACCCATCACGGCATCATAGATGAAGTGAAGGTTGGGCCATTTGGCGGTCCAGCGCTCAGTGTCGCTCTCGGTGAAACCGATGGCCTTGTATGAGTGGGTGTCGAGGTTATAAACGTAGTAGAACACACCGCCCAAGTCGTCGCCTACGGGCAAGTAACTGAACGACATGCAGCCCAACACTTTCTTACCGTCGGCCGAAATGCCGATAAAGCGGTTTTGGCCCATGTCGGCGTGGTCCATGTCTTTGGTGGGCAAATTAGGAGTGGCAATGGTGTCGCCCGTGGCGAGGTCCCAAAGCTGCGCCTTCTCTTGATACTCGTTGCTGCTGGGGTAGATGATGCCCACTGCATAGCGACCGTCGGGGGTTACGCTTTTCACGCTACCCGTGATGCCTTTATACTTCAGGTAGTTCCACGACTTGTTGGCTACGTTGTAGTAGGCGGGGTGGCTGTTAATCTCGCCCACCACGATGTTACCATCGTCGGTCACGTCGTAGGCGGCAATCGAACTGATAGTGTCGGTGTTGAGGCCATCAGAGAGTAGGGTGGCTTCGCCCGTTTGCAAGTTGACCAGGCGTGCGCCAGTCATGGCAATCACGTCGGACATTTGGCAGCAAAAGGCTCCCCACTTGCCGTTGTCAGACATGTTTTGAAAGATGGCACCATCTTCAAAAGCAAATGTCTTGTAGGTGGGCTTCTTGGTGCTGCTTTGCGCAGAAACGCCCACCCAACCGGCCATGCCTAGCAGGCACAGGAGTAATTTTTTTTTCATTGCTTGGTTGATGTGTGTAATGAAATTTATTTTGATTGATTTTGTTTCTTACTTTATATATATAGGTGTGTGGCCTAGGGCGAAGTGAGCGAGGGCTTTCTCGTGGCAAACACGCTAACGTGCCTAATCGCCGATTAGGTTTTCATCCTTATATATTAATGTGTGAAATGTGTGTTGGTTGAGTCGCAAAAATCAATGGTTGAGACTAGTGGCGAATGGGTAGTCACGGCCTTGGCGCGTGCCTACTTTCTTCTCCTTTTAAACAATATCAATGCGCAAAAGTACAAATTATTATTCAAAAGCAAATAATATTGCTTTAATTTTCAGATGATTTAAGGTCAAAAGGTAAGTTTATG
>CAVKKI010000044.1:0-14931 GCA_963656725.1 Oribacterium sp.
AGGTGCGAGGCAGAATAACGGGCACTTCTTGATCGCCAGGTGTGTATTTCCAATCGGCTGCGGTGGCATCTACAAAACTGTCGGGCACGGCTTCGAAGAACATTTCAGTGTTCAGTGGTTCAGAACCTTTAATGCCCATTGCGGCCGACACCTTATATTGAGAGGAAGTGAAAGCCCCCACCTTTTTGCAAAAAGGTTGCTTCTTGATGTCCTCTAGATCGAACGAAGAGAATGTGTTGCTACGTCCCGACAGCGTTCCAACGGTAGTGATGTGCTTCGACACCACGAGAAAGTTATTGTTGATAAAACTGTCTTCTTCAGTAAAGACGGGGATGATGTCTTTATAGAATTGTATGCCTAGCATCACCACCCACATGCCAAACAAGTTGGCAAAGAAAAAGCCGGCAAATTGCGATAGGCTAATGTGCTGCCTAAGTAGTTTCCAAATAAGGTTCATTATAGTCGGTAGGTTAAGTCGTAATTTAGTTGCATGTGTTTGCCTATGCTGGTCACAATCACTCCAGCTCCTTGTTTCTTGGCTTCGGTCATCATGATGCTTGCCATAATGGCTGAGTTGGTGTCGTCTAAGTGGCTGATGGGTTCATCCACAATAAGAAAATCGAAGGGTTGCACCAAGGCTCTAATCATGGCCACACGTTGTTGCTGACCGAAACTCATGCGCCCAATTTTGGTGTCGAGTTTGTCGGCGATGCCGAGCGCCTCAAACCATTTTTTTATTTCGTCTAGACTCTTATATTGGGTGATGTTGTTCTTAATAAGCACGTTCTCCAAAGCCGAAAGTTCGGGGAATAATCGAAGTTCTTGAAATAAATGGCTGACGCTGTGCTGACGGATAGCTACCCAATCGCTCACCTTGTGTTTTTGAATGTTTTGTTGGTCAAACAAAATTTCTCCCGTGTAGTCGTGTCGATAGCCCAGTAAATAGCTGCAGAGTGTTGATTTACCTGTGCCCGACATGGCCTCCACCAAGTAGAGTTTGTTTTTTTCGAACGTGATGTTCTGCTTCCATACTTCGCTCTTAAGGTCTGTGCGATGAGCAAACACGTTGGGCAGAACTTGGTTTAGTGTGATGGTTTGCATATATATAATATAGGTGTGTTTTATTCAATAGTTAAGCAAGCTTTTCGTTGAGTTTTGGCTGTGTAGGTTAGGCTTCTTGTGCCTGGCAGCAAAGTTTTAAGTAGTTGAGCCGTTCCGCTAGAAGCAATGCAGGGTTGGCTAAATAGCTTTTTGAGGTTGACGTGAAAGTAAACTAACGTTCCTTCTTTTTCTGCACTCTTTTGGGTTAGGAAGGGGCGTTGAGCGAAATTCTTCATTTCGGGCGTCGCAAAATAGAGTGCCGCATTGGTTTTGTCGCGACCCAATGCAAGCTGCTGCTTTTCGTTAGAAAGGAAAAAACTTTCGGGCGATGTTTGTTTGAGTTGTACGCCTTTCTGCTTCTTTGCGCTTTCCATCCAATAGGCTGCGTCGCTAAACAAACTCTCATCTTGAGTTTCGGCTTTGATGCAGAACGATGGTGACCAGTCTTTGTTTAATTTGCTGATTTCTATGCTGAATAGTCCATTGGTGGTCGCAAGCATTTTGTCAGCGTCAATCGTTTGATTCAGCGCTAGGAGCAAACCGCGCAGTGTGGCGTCCGCTTTTAGCAGTTGTAGCAAGGGCTTGCCTTGTGTGCGTGTGGCCATCACAAAGAGCGTGCTGTCGGCGTCGGCGAACGAGGGTAGGGCAATGCATCCTTTTTGTTGCTCGTAGGCTGCAATAGCGGATAGTACGTCTTCATTGTCGCTTGTCATCTCGCTATTGATTTGGGTTTTAAAACTTCCGTCAGACTTTTTTGTAAATTCGGCAGAGGCAAATACGTGTACGGCCGCGGGGTCGCAATCTGTTGGAGTGGTCAAGCGGAATAGCAAGTTGTAGGGGGTGGGGAGCGCATCGAGTTGGGCAAACAAACGGAGGCAACCTTTCTGTTCCTCAAGTTTTTTGAAGTGGGGAGTAGAGGTGAATTGGTCGCCCGTGTTTATCATTGACACGATGGTCTGTCGCAATTGGTCTTTTTCGGCCGCCACTCCAGGACCTAGCAACAGTATGGCGCGATTGTTCCAACAAACATACCACCCCGTGTTAAGCCATGTCCACGACCATCCTTCGTAGTCTTCAATGGTTTGGCTCTTTTTCTGCTTCACTAATTCTTCGATGCTTTTGTCGAATGCCGATTTCTTATCCATTTTTATCGTTAGCCCGATATATTCGTTAGGCGTAACAAAAGCATATATCGGTTGACTGAAATCCATTCCGTTGGGTCGTATTCCCCACATTTGTTCCAATGGGTTCTCTTTTCCTTTTAGCAAATCCATTTCGGCCACGTTCAGTTGCACCACGGCCTTGGCTTGTGCGGGAATCAGTCCGACATAGCTTTTGGGCCAAAGCCACCATGCTGCTAGACCTATAATAAGGACTAGAACAAAACTTGTGAGCGAGGCTCGAATGATTGTTTTCCTCTTGTGTGAGTTCATTATTTTGTTCGTTTTGAAAGATACATTAAGTGTACTGCCACAAGGCCTGCGGTTTCTGTCCGTAATCTGCTTTTTCCTAAACTAATCGATTGAAAACCATTGTTTATTGCTTCGTTAACTTCAGTAATACTGAAATCGCCTTCAGGGCCAACCAACACGAGCGTGTTGCCCTCTTCATGGGTGAGGTCGCCAAGAAAATTCTTGTCAGACAAATGCTGAATTTCCACATTCTGTTCTTCCGCTTCTTCGGCAGAATAGCAGTGGGCTATAAATTTTTGTCCTTCGTGATTAGCCTTGATGAAAGAGGCAAAACTAGTTATAGGCTCAATGAGGGGCTTAAAGGCTTTGTGACTCTGTTTCATGGCCGAAACGGCGATTTTTTCAAGTCGTTCTGTCTTAACCACTTTTCGTTCGGAATAATCGCAGAGCAATAGACTGATGCGGTCAACTCCTATTTCAGTGGCCTTCTCCACCATCCATTCCATGCGATCCATGTTTTTCGTGGGTGCAATAGCGAGGTGGATGTGTCCCTTCCATAGTTTATGATCATCCCATTGTTGGTCGATGCAGAATTGGCAATGCTTGGGAGAGGCTAGGGTGATGTGCGCTTCATAAAAGTGTCCCACGCCATCGGTAAGCGTGAGCGCATCTCCTTCTTTCATGCGCAACACTCTGATGGCATGTCCCGCTTCTTCGGCAGGCAACTCGTGAATGCCCTCCATAATTTGTGGGGCGTAAAACAAATGGCTCTCTTTCATAGGATGCGTGGTTCTATCTAATTATCAGTGTTTTCAGAGTGTGTTTCGCTCGTTGATGATTGCGTGACTTGACGCTTAACTAATTCCTCGTGCAATACAGCGGCTAACTCAAAGTTGTCTTCCTTAACGGCGGCCTCAAGGGCTTCTTTCAGGAGTTGGTCGTTCATAGCCGTAATGGGCAGAGCCATTGAGCCTTCTGTGTTTTTATGGCGCGTGATGCGTTCAAACATACTTGTTTTTATCCAAATGTTGGCGTTCGTTTCTAGCGTTGCAATAATCGCTTCAGCTACTGGTGTGGCAATAGAGACTACTTGATTAATGAGTTCAAAATCGATTACGGCTTGTGTTTGTCCATTGGCGGGTTGCATAATGCGGATGCCCGTCATTCGCATTCCTAGCCGATTGGCCAGTTGGTTCATTAAATGTGTGCTTGTGAAGTCTTTTTCTTCGAAGGCAGCACGTATGTTTTGGTAGTCCTCCCGACTAATAAGTATGGGGTAAATGGCATCTCCACCTTTTTGTTTTAGCACCAAAATAAAGGCGTTGTGCAAGTCGTTTCCTCGTGTCAACCCTTCTACTATTAGTTGAGTGTAATTATCGTACATAATTGTCAATCAGCGGTTTCACAAATTCGTAAAAATGTTTTAGCCACTTTGTTGTGCTTAATTGAAGGTAAAGTTACAGTAAACTGCACGCTTGACAAAGCAAATGCCTTTATTTCTTGTCTTTTTGCCCTAAAAAAAGTCGGTTCTTGCGAGAAGAAGTAAGGACAGGGTTTATAGAGTGCGTATTCATTCCTTCAGTTTTCTGATGGTTCGTTCCTATATCTTAGATATGCTCGATGGGATGTTATGGGAAACTTAACAAAAATTTCGCATTTGCTCGTTTGGGTTGCACTTTTCAGAATTGCAATGTGATTACAGTCGTTGAAGAGGGGGCTTCTTATCACAGAAAATTTTCATACGGAATTTGCTGTTGCTTGCACAACTTGCTTGCACTAGCCTGAATATCAATTGTTTCACGAGTGTAAGCAGCAGATTTGTTTGCTTGCACTTGCTTGCATTTTCTTGCACAGAATGTGAAGTTGCTTGCACTGCATAATTATTCATTTTTGCTTGCATAATTATGCAATTTACCGTTTGAAAAGTTTATACAAGTGTTTATATAAAATGAAGTTGTTAGTGTAAGCACTATGTTGGCGTATGTAGGTTAAGTGTAAGCAAATATATTTGCTGCTTGCACTCTTGAAATGCTTGATAATCAACGAAAATGTAAGCAAAAGTGCAAGCAACAGCATTTACTGCAATTAAACTTACAGGGGAGGGGGTGTTGGGCTAGTTCTCTCCATCAGAGTTTATATAAGTGTTTATATTTTTCTTTGTTTCAAGTAATGAATAATTATTCATTTTCTAATGGGGCGTAGATATGGTGGATTAGTGAATAAACGTTTGTCAACGTAAAATAATCCTTATATTGAATTAAAAAAAACGCTCGCGGATAGTTTTTTAAGAAGTGGCTTAATAGGAAAAACTACCCGCCGACTAGTGCTTCACTAGTGGCTAGAAAGTTTTTCGTAGTGGCTTGAAAGGAAGCAACAAAAAATAGGGCAAGACTAGGGTTTGTCTTGTCCTAACTCGTTGTTTATTAAAATTTTAGTCAATGTGAATTGCAGGTCAGCGTAAGTAGGGGTTACTAATCTGTTCTTCACCGATAGTAGTGCTGTTGCCATGTCCGGGCAACACTTTAACATCGATGGGGAGAGATAGAATACGGGTCTTTAAGGCGTTGATAAGTGTAGCTTCGTTTCCGCCAGGCAAGTCACATCGCCCAATTTCGTGTTGGAAAAGGCTGTCGCCACTAAAAAGTACGTGATTGACTTCATCATAGAAGCATACACCACCGGGTGTGTGTCCAGGTGTGGCTATGACTTGCAACGAAATGTGTCCTACGGTAAGCACGTTGCCATCTTTGAAATATCGTCCAACGGGAGCTAACTCGAAGGGAATATCGGCGTGAATAAATGCCCGCATTTGTTCGAAGGCCTGCTCGTAAGTTTGTTTTTCAGCTTCGCACAACTCAATCTTTACACCGTAAGTCTTAAAAATGTATTCACTGCCGAAGATATGGTCGAAGTGTCCGTGCGTATTAAAGAGGTGTGTAAGTTTGAGGTGCTTCTCCTCGATAAATCGGCTAATGGCTTCTTGCTCTTCGGGGTAAAGCGCTCCGCAATCAATCAGCGCTGCTTCGAGTGTGTCATCCCATATCAAGTAGCAGTTTTCGCGAACCATATTTAAGACAAAACGTTGAATTTGCATGGCTTTAAGCTTTTCTATAATTGAATGTAGGTAACTTTTTTAGTTTCAAAGAACTCGTCAGTAAAGTAATCGCTCAAATTCCATACTTCCGAGCAATGGGCGAAGGGAGCTAACTCCTCCGTCATATCACCCCCTTTTAGACAAAGCAGTCCGTTGGGCAAAGAGTTCTTTTGTTTATGGTGCACGTTTTTGCGGATGAGTTTAACAAGGTCGGAGGCATTCATAACGGCCCTACTTACCACGAAATCGTAGGTGGCTTTCTCCTCAATCACGTTGCGGTGCTCCACGGTTACGTTGGTCAGTCCGATGGCTTGCGCCACAGCGCTAGCCACTTTCGTTTTCTTGCCAATGCTATCGATGAGTTTAAATTGGCAATCGGGAAAAAGAATGGCTAGGGGAATGCCCGGGAAACCACCTCCAGTGCCGATGTCGAGGATGCTGGTGCCGGGGCGGAACTGAATAACCTTCGCAATTCCTAGGGAGTGAAGCACGTGGTGAGCATATAAATTGTCGATGTCTTTGCGTGAGATGACATTGATTTTAGCATTCCATTCACGATAAAGCGCATCAAGTGCCGCAAATTGCTCACGTTGTTTCTCAGTGAGGTTCGTAAAGTATTGAAAGATTAGGTCTGCGTTCATATTTTTCAAAATTTACTGCAAAGGTAGTGGAAAATTCACTAACTTTGCAAACTGAAACAATTGAAATCTCACATTAAAAGGTATACAACTGTGTCAGAGACTAAGTACATTTTCGTAACAGGAGGCGTGGCTTCCTCTTTGGGTAAAGGTATTATTGCAGCTTCAATCGGTAAGTTGCTACAGGCCCGCGGATTTAACATCACCATTCAAAAGTTCGATCCGTACATCAATATTGACCCTGGTACGCTCAATCCTTATGAGCACGGCGAATGTTATGTAACCGACGATGGTCAGGAAACTGACTTAGACCTCGGACACTACGAGCGTTTTACGGGAATACAAACCACACGCTATAATAACTTTACGACCGGTCGCATCTATCAGAGTGTGATTGATAAGGAGCGTCGCGGTGACTATTTAGGCAAGACCATTCAGGTAATTCCTCACATCACTGATGAAATTAAGCGTGACATGCTTTATTTGGGTAAAACCAAGAAGTATGATTTCGTGATAACAGAAATTGGTGGTACGGTGGGTGACATCGAGGGCCAGCCCTTCCTTGAAGCCATTCGTCAGTTGAAATGGGATTTAGGAAAGAATGCAGTTTGCGTACACCTTACTTATGTGCCTTATTTAGCTGCAGCTGGTGAACTGAAAACGAAGCCTACGCAACACTCCGTAAAAGAACTGCAAAGTTTGGGTATTCAGCCTGATGTGTTGGTGTTGCGTGCAGAACGTGAACTCGGTGTAGATCTTCGTCGCAAAATTGCCGCCTTCTGTAATGTATCGCCCGAGGCTGTTGTGCAAAGTCTTGACATGCCCACTATTTACGAAGTGCCTTTGCGCATGCAAGAGCAAGGATTGGATGCCACCATTCTTCGCAAATTAGATATGCCCGTGGGTGAAACTCCGGGACTTGGTCCTTGGCGTTCATTCTTAGATCGTCGTCACAAAGCCACCGAAGTAATCAACATTGGTTTGGTGGGTAAATACGATTTGCAAGACGCTTACAAAAGTATCTTGGAAGCTCTTTCACAAGCAGGCACATATAACGACCGCAAGGTGAAATGCCATTTCATTAATTCCGAAAAAATTAATGATAGCACAGTTGAAGAAATGCTGAGCGGTATGGATGGTTACGTTATTTGTCCAGGATTTGGCCAACGTGGTATCGAGGGCAAAATTACAGCTGTGAAATATTGCCGCGAACACAATCTGCCCACCTTCGGTATCTGTTTGGGTATGCAGATGATGGTGATTGAGTTTGGTCGAAACGTGCTAGGATATGCCGATGCCAACTCCGTGGAAATGGATCAAAAGACGGCGCATAACGTAATCGACTTGATGGAAGATCAAAAGAACATCACCAACATGGGTGGCACCATGCGCTTAGGCGGTTACGAATGTGCTTTGCGCGAGGGTAGCAAGGTGCGTGCAATCTACGGAAAAGAAATTATCCGTGAGCGTCATCGTCACCGCTATGAATTTAATAGCGACTTCCGTGAGCAGTATGAGGCTGCAGGCATGCAGTGCGTGGGCAGTAATCCCGACACCGATTTGGTAGAGATTGTTGAAATTCCCACTCTCACATGGTTTGTGGGCACACAATTCCACCCCGAATATTCAAGCACGGTGCTCAAACCTCATCCCTTATTCCTTAGCTTCGTAAAAGCTGCTATTGATAACAAAAAATAAAATATCTCACTTCGCCAGTTGACTCGTTTGTGTTAACTGGCGAATAAGACTATCTTATGGATAAAAATACAATCTACGGTCTCATTCTGATTGCTGCCGTACTTATAGGCTTCAGTTGGTATAACACCAATAACCAACCCTCAAACGTAACCGCGCAAACTGAGCAAACGACCGCACAGACAACTTCTGACGCTACAGACAAAAAGGCTGAAGCCGCAAAGACCGTTACGGTGACTGACAGCTCGGACGTGTTTTTTGCTGCCACTCAAGGTAACAACCAAGAAGTGGTGTTGCGCAATAATAAGGTAAGCGTAAAGATTAATACGAAAGGCGGAGCTATTAGCGAGGTAAAGCTTAATGAATATAAAAGTTATGCTGACTTCGAAGCGAAACGCAACAATGCCTTGTTGCTTTATAGCGCAAAAAATGCGGGTTTGAACTTCAAACTTGACACCAAAGAGGGTGTGCTTTCGTTCAGCAATTATTACTTCACTCCGGTGAATGCCACCGATAGCACTGTAACCTTGCGTTTAACGGCTCAAGATGGAGCGACGCTCGATGTGGACTATGCTTTGTTGCCTAATAACTATTTGGTAAACCTCACGGTGAAATCGAATGGTTTGCAAAAGCATCTTCCCTCTACCACAAAGGCTATTCAGCTAGATTGGCACGACCGCGTGGCTCAGCATGAGAAGGGCTTCTATTTTGAGAATATGTATTCAACGCTCACTTATAAGAAGCACGACGACGACACCAAGAAACTTTCTGAAAACAACACGGAGGAAGAAAGCGTGACGGGTGGCGTGGATTGGATTGCATTTAAAAACCAATACTTCAGTTCGGTGCTGATGGCTGCCGACCCCATGCAGACGGTAAGCTTGAAAAGTGAGCAATTAGAAGAGGGTAGTGGTTACTTGAAGAATTATTCAGCCAACATGACTGCCGCTTTTGATGCTGCAGGAGCGAAAGAAAGTAAATTCCAATTCTATTTCGGCCCTAACAACTATCGTTTGTTGCAGTCGATGGATAACTATAAGCGCTCTACTTTCGACAACGACCTACAGGGACTTGTTTATCTTGGTTGGCCTATTGTGAAGTGGATTAACCGCTTTTTTACCCTCTACGTGTTCGACTTCCTTACGCAACTTGGTTTGCCAATGGGCATTGTGTTGCTTCTCATCACGTTGTTGCTTCGCGCCATCGTTTACATTCCCACTCGCAAGAGTTTCTTGAGCAGCGCCAAGATGCGTGTGCTGAAACCCAAAATCGATGAGATTGCTAAGAAATATCCGAAGCAAGAAGATGCAATGAAGCGCCAACAAGAAACCATGTCGCTCTACTCACAATATGGCGTAAGTCCGATGGGCGGTTGTTTGCCTATGCTCATTCAAATGCCTATTTGGATTGCAATGTTTAATTTCGTGCCTAACGCCATTGAGTTGCGTCAGCAAAGTTTCCTTTGGGCTGATGACCTTTCTACCTACGACAGCATTATTTCATGGGGAACTAACATTTGGGGCCTGGGCAACCATCTCAGTTTGTTCTGCCTCTTGTTCTGTGCCACCAACTTGCTCTATAGCTTCATGACGATGCGTCAGCAACGTGAAACCATGTCGGGCGAACAAGCACAGCAAATGAAGATGATGCAATGGATGATGATGCTCATGCCACTCTTCTTCTTCTTCATGTTTAATAAGTATTCGGCTGGTTTGAATTACTATTATTTCATCTCTCTTCTCTTCAGCGCGCTTACCATGTGGTATTTGCGTCGAACGACAGATGATGCCAAACTTCTAGCCAAACTTGAAGCTAATTATAAGGCTAATAAGAACAATCCCAACAAGAAGACAAGCGGATTGGCAGCTCGCCTAGAGGCGCTGCAAAAACAACAAGAAGAGATGATGAAGCGTCAACAAGAAATTCAAGCGCGTCGTCAAGGAAAATAACCTAACATAAGAGAGAGAGTGTGCGAACAATGGGGCACTTAGTTCTCTCTAAAAAGCTAAAAGCCTTACCAATCAGAGTCATGGCTTTTAGCTTTTAGTTTTTAATATCACACACAAACGATGAATCTATTAACAACGATGTTTACCGCCACAGCTCTGCTCGCTTCGTCTGCCCATTTCACTACGGCTGTTGCCGAAGGTACAGATGATTTTATCGGCAAGCAACAACCTACGCTAAAATCCGACCGTATGACCCCAGAGGCGCTTTGGGCCATGGGACGCATGGGCGGATTTCATGTAGCTCCTAATGGCAAACAAGCCGTGTATGGAGTGACTTATTATAGCGTGAAACAAAACAAAAGTCATTCGCTACTTTATACGCTCGACTTAAACACGCTCGAAAGCAAACAGCTCACAACAAGTCGTAAAAGCGAAGCGGGAGGCGTGTTTGTCAATGCAGGCAAACAAATAGCCTATCTCTCTTCCGAGTCGGGCTCAAACCAATTATGGTTGATGAATGTTGATGGAACTCAACGGAAGCAAATTAGCCACATGAAAAGTGATGTGGCAGACTTTCTGTTCTCTCCCGATGAGAAAAAGGTTATTCTCATTATGGAGGTTGACCAAAACCACAGCATACAAAAGAATGATGCCGACCTTCCTTTAGCAACGGGCATGGTTATTAACGATCTAATGTATAAGCATTGGGATACCTATGTAACCACTGCTCCCCATCCCTTTGTGGCCGATTTCGACGGTGAGTGCGTAGGTGATGCAATCGATTTGCTGGAAGGCGAACCTTACGAATGTCCGATGATGCCATTTGGCGGAATAGAACAATTGGCTTGGAGTCCCGACTCAAAGACCATTGCCTATACTTGCCGTAAAAAGGTGGGCAAAGCATACGCCATTAGCACGGATAGCGACATTTATCTTTACACGCTTGCCACAGGTGAAACGAAAAACTTGTGCAAGCCTGCCGATTATAAGGCTCCCGAAGTGGAAGACGATCGCTCGTTACAGCATCAAGCCGTGAACAAAGCAGCGGAAGATTACAACGTAGGTTATGATCAAAATCCACAATTTTCTCCCAACGGGCAGTATGTGGCTTGGAGCAGCATGGAGCGAGATGGCTATGAAAGCGACCGCACGCGTTTGTGTGTGTTAAACCTAAAAACGGGAAAGAAAATTTACGTGACCGAGCGTTTTGAAAGCGGTGTAAATGAGTTTTGTTGGGCCAACGATAATCAAACCCTCTATTTTACGGGGGTGTGGCATGGTAAAACGCAAGTTTATCAAACCAATTTAAAAGGTGAATATAAAGCCTTGACCGATGAAATGGCCGACTATTCATTGCTCTCACTCTCTCCCGATGGTAAAACGCTTTATTGCAAACGACAAAGCATGAGCGCAGCCGATGAGGTGTTTGCACTTCCCCTAAATAATAAAAAGGTAGTTGCCAAACAAATAACCAACGAAAATAAGTATTTTTACGACCATCTCACTTTTGGCAAAGTGGAAGAGCGCTGGGTGAAAACGGTGGATGGTAAGCAGGAGCTCTGCTGGGTGATCTATCCTCCTCATTTCGACCCTTCGAAGAAATATCCCACATTACTTTTCTGTGAGGGTGGACCACAAACACCCGTAAGTCAGTTTTGGAGTTTTCGTTGGAACATGCAAATCATGGCTGCTAACGATTACATCATCATCGCTCCCAATCGTCGAGGCCTGCCGGGCTTTGGCATGGAATGGCTAGAAGAAATCTCGGGCGACTACTCAGGTCTTTGCATGCAAGATTACCTTAGTGCTATTGACGATATTTGCAAAGAACCTTATGTTGATAAAGAGCATTTAGGTGCCGTGGGAGCCAGCTTTGGCGGATATAGTGTGTATTGGCTGGCTGGCAATCATGACAAACGCTTTAAGGCATTTATTGCTCATGATGGCATTTACAACACTCAGCAACAATATGTTGAAACCGAAGAAATGTGGTTCCCCAACTGGGATATGGGAAGCGCTCCTTGGAAAAAGGCGGCCGATGGTCAGGTGCAGAAGGTTTTCACAACTTCACCCCATCTCTATGTTGACAAATGGGATACTCCTATTCTCTGCATCCACGGACAAAAAGATTTTCGTATAGAATACACTCATGCAGAATCTGCTTTCAATACTGCTCGAATGCGTGGAATCGATGCCCAATTATTGTTGTTCCCCGATGAGAACCATTGGGTGCTGAAACCTCAAAACGGCATTTTGTGGCAACGCACGTTCTTCCGTTGGTTAGATAAATATTTGAAATAATAAACGCAAAATAAATATGACTGAATTAAACAAAGTGGATGGTGTGGCGAACACTATTCGACAAAAACTAAGCGATTCGAAATCAGCCCGATGGACAGCTCTCGTTATTGTGAGTTTCACCATGATGTTTGGTTATTTCTTTACCGACGTAATGTCTCCGTTAGAGCCGTTGCTCACAGCGGCTAAGGGGGCAGAAGGAGGACTGGGATTAGGTTGGAACTCCGATGAGTATGGATTTTTCTCTGGAGCTTATGGCTATTTCAACGTGTTCCTTCTATTGCTGTTCTTTGGCGGTGTTATTCTTGATAAGTTCGGCATTCGTTTCACGGGTGTTCTTTCCACCGTGTTGATGTTTGGCGGCGCTCTCATTAAATGGTGGGCCCTTGCTAATAATTACGAAGGAAGTGTGGAATTGCCCTTAGGACTTGGCACTTACCAATTACAAGTGATTTTAGCCGCTCTTGGCTTTGCGATTTATGGCGTAGGTTGCGAAATTGCAGGCATCACAGTGAGCAAGGTCATTGTGAAATGGTTCACAGGTCACGAATTGGCGTTGGCTATGGGCCTACAGGTGGCTTTAGCTCGTATTGGCACTGCTGCCGCTTTAGCTGTGTCATTGCCTTTTGCCAAACAACTTGGTGGCGTGTCGGCCTCAGTAGGCTTAGGCGCTTCTATGCTTTGTGCGGGAATGATAGCCTTTATTGTGTATTGCGTGATGGATAAAAAAGAAGACGCCTCAGTGGCTGCAGTTGAAGCTGAGAAAGAAGAAGGATTCAAATTCTCCGATCTTAAAGAACTCTTCCTTAATCGAGGCTTTTGGTATGTAGCTTTGCTTTGCCTTATGTTTTATGCCGGAGTTTTCCCCTTCTTGAAGTTCGCTACGAAATTGATGACAATGAAGTATGCAGTCGATCCTCAATTGGCAGGTCTTATCCCCGCAATGCTTCCCTTCGGCACCATTTTCCTTACTCCACTATTCGGTCACATCTACGATCGTCATGGTAAGGGGGCAACGCTCATGCTTATCGGTAGCGTGTTGCTCACTTTGGTGCATGTGATGTTTGCTTTGCCTTTGCATTCTTGGGTGTTGGCAATCGTTGTAATGATTATTCTTGGTGTGGCATTCGGGCTTGTTCCTTCTGCCATGTGGCCTTCTGTGCCTAAAATCATTCCTATGAAGTTATTAGGCACAGCCTATGCCTTGATTTTCTATATTCAAAACATTGGTCTTTCTTTGGTGCCGGTATGGATTGGGAAAGTAAATCAAGCCAATACCAACGCAAAAGGTATAATTGACTACACTGAAACAATGACTATATTTGCCGGATTTGGTGTAGTTGCCATCTTGATTTCCGTGCTTTTAATTTTTGAGGATAAGAAAAAGGGTTATGGTTTACAGAAAGCAAATGTGAAGAAATAATTTCGCATTAAGAAGCTGAAAAGAAACTCAAAAAATTACGATAAGGGTTCAGCAATCAGGTTATAAATGGTTGCTGAACTTATTTTTTGTCTTTAGAAAAGCGTCTATTACGATATTTGTTGTAATTTTGTCACCAAAGTTCATCTAATAAATTACTAAACAAAAATCAACTATGGAAATAAATATCGACAAGCCTTATGTAATAGGCTTAGATATGGGTGGTACGAATTCTGTTTTTGGCATCGTAGACCAACGTGGCAATATTAAATCTCAAACCGTTATATCCACCAAAGCTTATCCCGATTTTAAGGATTATGTAAAGGCGTCTTACGAGGCGTTGCAACCTGCGTTAGATCAAGTAGGGGGCATACAGAATATTCGTGCAATGGGTATTGGCGCTCCCGATGCAAATTATTACACGGGCAATATCGAAAATGCGGCCAACCTCACTTGGAAGGGAGTTGTGCCTGTTGCTCAATTGTTTGAAGAAGTGTTTGGCATTCCCGTTCGTGTAACAAACGATGCAAATGCTGCTGCTATGGGTGAAATGACTTATGGCGTGGCTCGTGGAATGAAAAACTTTATTATGATTACCTTGGGCACGGGTGTAGGCTCAGGCATTGTGGTTGACGGAAAGGTTGTTTATGGTAGCGATGGCTTCGCTGGTGAATTAGGACATTTCGTTGTGGATCATAGCGAAAATGCACGTTCTTGCGGATGCGGTCGCAAAGGTTGCTTAGAGGCATACACCTCAGCTACGGGAGTGGCTCGCACGGCTCGTGAATTCCTTGAAACGAAAGAAACACCTAGCTTGTTGCGCGAACTTAATCCCGAGGAAATTACCTCATACGACGTGTTCAAAGCAGCAGAGAAGGGTGACGAACTAGCTCTTGATATCTTTAATTTTACAGGACACTTATTAGGTACGGCTTGTGCAGACTTTGCTACATTCTCTGCTCCTGAAGCATTCGTGTTCTTTGGCGGTTTAACAAAGGCCGGCGAATATTTGATGAAACCTTTGCGTGAAGCTTACAATGAGCATGTGTTGTTCTTGTACAAGAACGAGGCTAAGCTACTAATCTCTTCTTTGAATGGTAGCGAGGCTGCAGTGTTAGGAGCAAGCGCTTTGGGCTGGGAATAATAAATAGAACTAAAAACATAAAAATCAACCTTTTAGTCAAATAATATTTGGCTGAAAGGTTGATTTCTTTTGCAATAATACCCTCACTTCTGGTCTGTAGCCTCTCTTTCTTTGTTGTGTTTTTTCTTTAGTAAACCTCAATAAAGACCTGTTTGACGGGGAAATGTAAAAGAATTGAGA
>CAVKKI010000045.1:0-14647 GCA_963656725.1 Oribacterium sp.
GCGGAAGAGATAATAATTTAGAGAATTTGAGCACCGTTAAATACAACAAAGAATATGCCTACCGCGAGAAATTTAGCACAACTCGAAATTTATACGTTACAACTAAAAAAGAAAGAGATGCGCTGAAAAACGGCATCACAAGGTATATAAGTGACTTGTTGCTTTACAACAATGACAATATCGAATAAAAGTAAATACAAAAAGAAAGTTTTTAGCAGCAAATAGCAACAAATTCACACTTTCATTAAAATTTTACCGAAAAAAACGGGCGAAAAGTTTGTTGAAAGCAAAATTAGTGTTACTTTTGCCACAGCAACGAGCAAACAAAGTTCAAAAGAGTCTTATGCCGCTTTAAGAAGCAGACTCACAATTAAACAAGACAATAGATTAATAAGTATGTTGACTAACGCATTCTTCTTTTACGGTTATTATTTTTACTTTGCCGGACAAGCAGAGCGGGATGTCGCATGCCAACATCAATAAATTGACAACGAACACAAAAATCCCGCTCTCGAACAAAGAGCGGGATTTTTGGTAAAAGAGGTTTCCGCTCCCAACAATGCAAAGCCTCACCCTCTCAACACAAACAACGAACCCAGCAACAATGAAGAAAATAGCTATTCAAGGCATCAAAGGATCATTCCACGACATCGCCGCACACCAGTATTACGCCAACGAAGAAGTTGAACTCATCTGCTGCGACACCTTCGAGGAAATCTTTCAGCAAATGCGCGACGACTACTCCCGACTCGGACTGATGGCCATTGAAAACACCATTGCGGGTTCGCTACTTCACAACTACGAGTTGCTTCGCGAAAGCGGAATGACCATCATCGGTGAACACAAGCTCCACATTGAGCACAGCATCATGTGCCTGCCCGAGGATGATTGGAGCACCATTACCGAAGTAAACTCCCACCCCGTGGCGCTAATGCAATGTCGCGACTTTCTCGCCGCACACCCCGAAATAAAAGTGGTGGAAGCCGACGACACAGCCGGTTCGGCCGAAATGATTAGTCGAAAGCACTTGCGCGGACACGCCGCCATTTGCCACGCCGGCGCCGCCCCACTCTACGGCATGAAGGTGTTGGAACAGGGCATTGAAGACAACAAGCACAACTACACCCGCTTCTTACTGATGTGTGACCCGTGGTCGGCCGACAAACTCCGCGACTTGCACACCACCAATAAAAGCAGCATGGTGTTCACCCTAACCCACGAAGAAGGGTCGCTCTCGCAAGTGTTGAGCATCTTCTCGTTCTACAAAATCAACTTAACGAAAATTCAGTCGCTGCCCATCATCGGACGCGAATGGGAATATATGTTCTACGTCGACGTAAGCTACGACGACTACGTGCGCTACCGCCAAAGCATTGAAGCGGTGCGCCCCTTGCTCAGAGAACTCAAAGTGTTGGGCGAATACGTGGGGAAATAGTCAACAACATTTCTCTTCCCCGTTCATCATCCCTAAATCAAACGAAACAATACATCCCCAATGATAAGCATACAACCTGCGGAACGCTTGCAGAGCGTGAGCGAATACTATTTTTCGAGAAAAGGCAAAGAGGTGGCGCGCCTCAACGCTGAAGGCAAAGACATCATTTCGCTTGCCATCGGTAGCCCAGACATGCCGCCTTCGCCTCAAACCATCGAAACCCTCTGCCGAGAGGCGCAAAAGCCAAACGCCCACGGCTATCAGCCCACCACGGGCATCATTGAACTGCGCACAGCCATGAGCCAATTCTATAAACGATGGTTCAACGTGGAGCTCGACCCTAAAACGGAAATTCAACCGCTCATCGGTTCGAAAGAGGGCATTCTACACACCACACTAGCTTTCGTCAACCCAGGCGAAAAGGTGCTCGTGCCAAACCCTGGCTACCCCACCTACACGTCGCTGAGCAAAATTTTAGGTTGCACCATCGTCAACTACAATTTGCGCCCCGAAAACAATTGGCAGCCCGATTTCGACGAACTAGAGGCTATGGATTTGACCGACGTGAAGTTGCTGTGGTGCAACTATCCCAACATGCCCACTGGCGCTGCCGCTCAACGCGAAACCTACGAGAAGCTAGTGGCCTTTGCGCAAAAGCATCACATCGTGGTGGTGAACGACAATCCCTACAGCTTCATTCTAGGTAAAGAGCATCTAAGCATTCTGCAAGTGCCCGGCGCAAAGGACTGCTGCATCGAATTCAACTCCATGAGCAAGAGCCACAATATGCCCGGTTGGCGCGTGGGAATGTTAGCCACTAACGCCACCTTCATCAGCTGGATTTTGAAGGTGAAAAGCAACATCGACTCGGGCACCTTCCGCGCCATTCAGCTAGCCGCCGCCGAGGCCTACAACAACAGCGACGAATGGCACCACGAGGCCAACATCGAGGTGTATGCTCGCCGACGCAAGTTGGCTGGCGAAATTATGGACGCTTTGCAATGCCACTACGACCCAGCACAAGTGGGCATGTTCCTTTGGGGACGCATCCCCGACCACTACAACGACGTGGAGCAGCTCACCGAAAAAGTGCTACACGAAGCACGAGTGTTTATCACCCCCGGCTTCATCTTCGGCTCTAACGGCAAACGCTACATCCGCATCTCTCTCTGCGCAAAAGAAGAGAAGCTAGCCGAAGCACTGCAACGCATCAAAGAAGTTTTTTAAATTTTCTTTATTACTCGCGTAAAGCGATTTTATAAACAATTCTCTCATATTTCTTAAACCGATCATTAACACAAACTCAATACTATATGGAACTCAATCTTACCCCCCTGAACCTAACCGACAACGACGCAAAGCGTCCCATCGTAATAGCTGGTCCTTGCTCGGCCGAAACCGAAGAGCAGGTGATGAGCACCGCCACCCAACTTTCTAAGAAAGGCGTGAAACTTTTCCGCGCCGGCATTTGGAAACCCCGCACTAAGCCCGGAGGTTTTGAAGGCATTGGCGAGCCTGGCTTGGCTTGGCTCAATGAGGTGCAAAAAGAAACGGGCATGAAGGTGTGCACCGAAGTGGCCACTCACGCTCACGTTGAAGCTTGCCTCAAAGCAGGCATCGACCTATTGTGGATTGGCGCCCGCACCGTGGCTAACCCCTTCGCCATGCAAGAAATTGCCGACACGTTGAAAGGCGTGGACATTCCCGTGTTGGTGAAAAACCCCGTAAACCCCGACCTCGAACTTTGGATTGGCGGATTGGAACGCATTAACCAAGCTGGCATCACTCGCTTGGGCGTTATTCACCGCGGCTTCTCTACCTACGAGAAGAAGCTCTACCGTAACCTGCCCATGTGGCACATTCCCATTGAGTTGCGTCGTCGTTGCCCTGGATTGCCCATCTTTGGCGACCCCAGCCACATCGGCGGTAAGCGCGAGCTCGTTGCTCCGCTCTGTCAGCAAGCCATGGACCTCGGTTTCGACGGTCTCATCGTGGAGAGCCACTGCAACCCCGATGCTGCATGGAGCGACGCAAGTCAGCAAGTAACTCCCGATGTGCTCGACTTCATCCTCGACAAACTTGTGATTCGCAAAATCACCGAAACCACCGAGAGCCTTACCGCTCTTCGCCGTCAGATTGATGAAATCGACAACTCGCTCATCGAGCTCCTTTCAAAGCGCATGCGCATCAGTCGCGAAATTGGCGAATACAAGCGCAAACACGATATGACCGTGGTGCAGACAAGCCGCTACACCGAAATTCTCGACAAGCGCGGCGCACAGGGCGTACTCTGCGGCATGTCGTCCGACTTCATCAAAGATGTGTTTGAAAGCATCCACGAAGAGAGCGTGCGTCAGCAAATTGAAGTGATGAACCAATAAGAAAGAAACGAAAAGGGGCTTGGGCGAAATGAGCCAACCGTGCTCAACGCTCAAGCCCCTATTCATTTGAAAAAAAGAAACGACAAAACAGATGAAGATACTTATACTAGGCGCCGGAAAGATGGGCTCTTTCTTCGTAGACTTGCTCAGCTTCGACCACGAAACAGCCGTTTACGATGTCGACCCTAAGCGCTTGCGCTTCATGTACAACACACAGCGTTTTACGGAACTGAGCGAAGTGGAAGCTTTCCAGCCCGAACTTGTAATCAACGCCGTGACGCTGAAGTACACGCTCGACGTGTTTCGCACCCTCATTCCCCATCTACCCTCCGACTGCATCATCAGCGACATTGCTTCGGTGAAAACGGGCTTGCAGGAGTTTTATGCCACCTGCGGCATGCGCTTTGTGAGCACGCACCCCATGTTTGGCCCCACCTTTGCCAACTTGGGCGCACTGAGCAACGAGAACGCCATCATCATCACCGAGGGCGACTACATGGGCCGTCTTTTCTTCCGCGACCTCTACAATCGTCTCGGCTTGCACATCTGCGAATATAGTTTCGACGAGCACGACGAGACCGTGGCCTACTCGCTCAGCATTCCCTTCGTCAGCACCTTTGCTTTCGCTGCCGTGATGAAGCATCAAGATGCACCGGGCACTACCTTCAAGCGCCACATGCAAATTGCTCGCGGTGTGCTTGGCGAGGATGACTGCTTGCTGCGCGAAATTCTCTTTAACCCTCGCACTAGCGGCCAAGTGTCGAAAATTATTGGCGAGTTTAAAGAACTTATTGACATCATCGACACAAAAGATGAAGACAAGCTTAATGCTTACCTAAAAAAGATTAGGGAAAACATTAAGTAGCAGCCTTCGCTCACCGTTCACCGCTCACCGCTCATCTCTCACCGTTTCTCTCTCACCACGAGCGAACTTCAACAAAAGAAATTGCGCACATTTCAGATTTTTCTCAACAAGAAAATCTAAAATGTGCGCAATTTGCGTTTGTTTTGGAAAGCGCAATCAGTGGAAAGCACAATCAACAGAAAACGCAATCAGCGTTTGTTTTGAAAAGTTGTTCCTTACTTCTCCGCAATGCCCTCCACCTTATTATAACAACTACGGCAAAGAGGTTCGTACTCATCTTTTTCACCAAGAAGCACCCGGTGTTCGTCCTTCACAATGCGGTGAGAAACGTGCGCCAAGTTGCCACATTTCACGCAGATAGCGTGCACTTTAGTAACGTCTTCGGCAATCGCCATAAGCTGAGGCATAGGGCCGAAGGGAACGCCTTTAAAATCCATGTCCAAGCCCGCCACGATAACGCGCTTGCCTTGATTGGCTAATTCATTCACCACCTCCACCAAAGAGTCGTCGAAGAATTGTGCTTCGTCAATGCCCACCACTTGGGCCTCCGAAGCTAGCAAGAGAATGCTGCGAGCAGAATCGACTGGTGTTGACGAAATGGAGTTAGCATCGTGCGACACCACATCTTCGTTAGAGTAGCGGGTGTCGATGGCCGGCTTATAAATTTCAACCACCTGACGAGCAATGCGAGCTCGCTTTAAACGACGAATCAATTCCTCCGTTTTACCCGAAAACATCGAGCCACAAATCACTTCCACTCGTCCTTGCACCAAGGACATAATCGCATTTTCTTCTTGAAACATTTTTCTTCCTTTTTCAGCACGGCAGGGTTTGAATGAGGAGGCGGATTAAAATTTGCAAGCCTCCCCCTTTTCACCCCCCGCGCAGAATATCAACTCTAAATTTCTTTACAACTCGTGAAGGTCGATGAAGTAGCCACGCTTCTTTCGCTCGTCTACCAAGCGCTGAAGTTTCGCATTGCGTTTTTTCTCAAGCCAGTGACGAGCAAAAACGTTAGGCACAGCCACGCCTAGGGCAATGCACATAATGGTGATGCCCGAAGCCATGCCAAATTTCATGGCGTTAGTGAGTTCGCCCACCACACCATTCATTTCAATCAAGCCAATCAACGCGCGATACATCAACACACCAGGCACCATGGGGATGACGCTGGGAATGGAAAGCACGTGGTTGGGAGCGTGAAACCAATGGGCGGCCTTCACACAGATAAGACTGATTAGCGCACTACCTGCCAACGAACCGATAGCCAAGCCCATGTCGAGGCCCACATTGTCGTTAGAAGGACCAAGATTAACAAAGTTACGCGTGCAAACAGCGATAATACCACCAATGGCTACCACCCAAAGCAAACGTCTGGGAATGTTGAAAATCATAGAGAAACCCATAGCCGAAATAGCAGCGGCTGCAGCATAACTAAAATAGTTGTTATGGGGAATCATGGGAATTTTGTAGAACTGCGTCAACTCAAAGTTTGATACTTTTAAGAAGAAAGCAATGCCAAACGACATGGCCGCCAACATTAAAAACGTGTTGATGGCTCGCGTCAATCCCACTTGTATGTAGTTGTCGAGCATATCGTCCACAAAATTAATCAAAGGCACACCGGGCACAATGAAGAGGGCGCAAGCCAACATGGGGTGAAGCGGAGTGTCGGTCCAACTTGCAGGCAAGAAGGTGGTAAACCAAGCCAACAGCGTGCTAATAAAAGCGGCCACAGCAATGCCCATGTAATTGTTTAAGCCACGACGCAACAACCAGCCGCGAAGATACATACCGATGGCGGCAGCGGCCGAGGCGTAGAAGAAGGCGGTCCAGTCGCAACCGAACTGAATGCAGAAGCCACCACAAGCGAAGCCCGTGCCAATGGCCACTTGCTCGTGAGTGTAGTTACGAGGACGGTTGGCAATTTCTTCCAGTTCTTCAGCATATTGCTTCATGCTGTAATCCTCACGAATGGCCTTCCAAGAAAGTTTGCTAAGAAGCGAAATAGTGGTCATGTTGATGCCATGCTTCGTGCAACGTTGAAACTTTGAGAACGAGTGTTCATCATCGCTCAAGTTAACCATCAACATGTTGTACTGCACAAAGATGTGGAGGTTCTCCTCGGGCAAGCCCAAAAAGGCCGCCACACGATTCATGTTACGCACAATGCGGTTAGTGTCCGCCGCACTTTCTACCAAAAGCTGGCCCGTACGCAGCAACAGGTCGAGTTTTCGACGAATGAGTTGCTCACGAGTTAGTTCTGAGTCTTGTGTCATTTATAGGGATTTTCTTTATTACAATTTCGGGGTGCAAAATTACAAAAAAAATGATAATTATCATCGCTTTTCTTTTACTTACACACATGCAAAGCAACGACTTACGAATGAAAGCCCCTATCAGAGTAAAAAATAAAAACGGACATTCTTAGCTTCTGAAGCCAATAATGCCCGTTTTAAAAAGCCTTTTTAGAATGGATAGCCAATGGCGAAATGCAAACCTAGCCCATCTTTGAAACGCTCTATATTATAAAATCCAGCACGAGTGGTGGTGTAAGGAGCATGAAGCGCCACGCCCACATCAAAGCGAAGCACGAGAAAGTCGAGGTCGTAACGAAGTCCCACGCCCGTGCCTAAGGCTATATTCTTCAGTGTTTCGGCTGTGAGCTGAGAGCCGGGGCGATTTTCGTCCTTGCGCAACGTCCACACGTTGCCCGCATCCAAGAACACGGCTCCGTGAAGGTCGCCATAAAGTTTGGCGCGTAGCTCCACATTGGCCTCTAGTTTCACATCGCCCGTTTGGTCCATGTAAGAGTAGCGTGTGTTGGTGGGCCGATATGAGCCGGGGCCAAGAGAGCGCACCGTGAAAGCGCGCACACTATTAGCGCCACCCACGTAGAATTGGTCGGTGTAGGGCGCCGAGGTGCTGTTTCCAAAACTATAAATAGCGCCTGCAAACACCCTTGAAGCGAGCTGAAGCGACTTGGTGAATTTGTAAAGATTGTGCACCTCTGCCGTCACCTTCACGTATTGGGCGAAGGGGTTGCCAAAGAGTTCTTTGTTTTGTTTATTAAACTTCTGTCCGGCTAACGCGTAGATGGCCGATGTGATGTTGCCCGCCTCTTTGGCCGTGAGTTGCACCCACCAAGGCGACTTGCGCCATGAGCGACTTTGATAAGTGAAGGTGTAGGACATGGAGGGAACAAACTTATCGCGCATAGAGGTGTAGAGAGCGGGATTGGCGTTCATAATGGAATCGAAGCCCGCTGTGGTGTGATTGAGTTTATCGAAACTCAAACTGAAAAGCGTGAGGTCGTTTTGTGCCGTTTCTCGTTTATACCAATGATAATTGGCGCTCACCGAGAAACTCACCATGTTGAAGAAGCGGGAACGGTTCTTCCAATCGGCATCGAGAGCGAACTGTGTAGAGGAAGGGAAGCGCACCCGTCGACGACTAATGCCTGGAAAAACGAAGCGTGGAAATTTAAAGGCGAGTTGGGTGCCTAATTCGTAGGAGTTGAGCAGTGAATTACCACCCTGCGCTCCAGCTCCCGTTTGCCATTCATACGACCCATAGATTTTAAACGACACCTTCTCGCCCCCACGAAAAGCGTTGCGTTTAGCCAGTTCGTAGGAAATGCCAGGACCTACTTGCTGATTACTTTTCAGCGTAGCGTTCATTTCAAAGGTGGAGTCGTAGAGCTTGTCCATCACAGCCGTCACCACGAGGTCGAGCGTGTCGCAAGTGGCAGAAGTGTCGCGTGGCACGTAGCCCACGTCCATTTGACTCAACACGCCCATCTCGCCCAATTTGGTCATCGTCATGTTTTGATCGTTCAAACTGTAAAGATCACCTTTTCTGTGGGTGATGGCATGCAGCCACATATTGGCTCGAAGCGGCATCTTTTTGCCCGAGAAAGCAAAGGTGTAGCGCCTGCGCACAATCTGCGTGTCGAGCGGTTCGCCATCGTAGCGTCGCACATTAATATAGGTGTGCCCCATATACCAAGGGTGGTCGGCTTTTTCGCTATGTCCTTCGGTGGGAAGCACCTGCAACTGCACATAATTTTTACGCTGAAGCGTGTCGGCTCGAAAGGTGGTGAGGCCCGAGGTGTAATAATAGTAGCCGTTGTTGCGAAGCAACGTTTCAATGCGCGTTTGTTCGTTCGAAAGGTTCACCACGCTAAATGCGTCGCCCTTCTTTAGTAAGCCATCCTTTTTATGAGCGCGGAGCAAAGAATCAATGGCGATGGGATATTTAAGATAGGCCACCGAGTCGAGGCGATAGAGCTGACCGGCTCGCACGTTATAGGCTACTTTAGCTTTTTTCGGATTTTTCTGCGTCAGCACGTTATAATCTACTTTTCCGTGAAAGTAGCCGTAGTTGTGCAACGTGTTAGTGGCCACTTTGGCTCGCATTTCCGGACTCACACTGCTGATTAGCACGGGTTCGGTGCCAAAGGTTTTAAAAATCCATTTGCCCACTGCGCCCTTAGCATCGTAAAGACCGTTGTGCACCCAAAGACCAATTTTCCACGGCCAGCTCAACGAAGAAGAGCCAAACACGGAGTTGTTGGGCGGATAGGCCAACACGGCGTCCACCTCCTCTTTTGCAGTGGCGAAGTCGGCTTCGGTTTGTGCCTGGGCCGCCTTTTGCGCTTTGCGCTGCTCTTTGGTGAGTTCGGCTTTACTTTTGCCTAGCAACGAGTCGGCGCTGAGTGTGCTTTTGCCCTCAATCACGCGGTTCAACTTGGTGAGCGCATCGGCCACGGCGGTAATCACGCCCACCGAGTCGCGCCCTTTTTTGCGCAACACGCTAGGGTCGTCGCTGTAGGTGATTTTGCTAATGCCCGTGTAGAGTTGCTCATCATCGGGCAATGCTCGAGTGGTGGAGCAAGCCGCAAGAAGCAGTCCGAGAAGGGGAAATAGTAAGATGTATGTTGGTCGAATGAAATGCATGATTCGTAAAATCGTTCAATTTTGGCTTAGAATCTGGGGGGCGACGCGTCTCGCGTCGGCGCTAGGAGAAAACTAACAAGTTTAGAATAAAATTTCACTAGCGCCGCTACTAGCGCCGACGCGGGACGCGTCGCCTCCAAAACCTTGGAGCATTTTTTTTAGGAATTATTTTTGCTCGCTTTTTTTCTTTTTAAAGAGGAAGAGTTCGCCCAAGCGGTCGGTCTTTCTGCGAAGCACGAGGCCAGCGCCGGTTTTGGTCAGTTGTCCTTCCAAGGGGTCTTGAGTGTTGCGGTCGTAGAACACTTTCACATAACGGGTGGCGCCTTGGTCGAGTCGATATTCCACCGACACGTTGTTGATGAAACTCTCTGCCGTATTGGTTGCGTCGGCTCCAGTAGACACTTTTCCGCCAATAATCACACTAATGCGGTTACCCCAAAAACGTTTGGCGAATTGGAAGGAATAGTCGGTCGTAGAGGTGCCCGTTTCAGAGGTTCCACTCTCCACGCCCAAGTTAATATCGATGGTTTTAAGCGCCGACCCAGCAATGTTTTGAATTTCACTTTGCAAGAAAGCATTGAGCGCGTTGTTGGCCTTAAAGCCCGAGCCCGACATCAGCGTCTCGTCGGTCATATACATGCCCGTGGCCATCATCGTCACAGCAGCCTTACCGCGTTGTTCGGTCGACATGGCGGCCAGTTCATTCTGAATGTTCAAATCCTCGGGGGCTTCGATGGTAAATTCAAGGCCCATATCGTTAAGCGGCTTGGTCAGCTTCACCCCTACGTTAAACGACACCGAGCGCTGCTTGTCGTTCTCTGTCACCACCGCCTTTGTGCTTTCTTTTGCCTCGATGTTGAGAGTGGGATTCATAATGTCGCCCGTAAACTCCACATACGAGCCCTGCACCAATTGGAATGTTTTAAGCGGAATCACGGGGAGCTGATATTTCATTTGTCCGCTGTTGGTGGTGAAGCGTCCCGTCATGCGCATATCGCCTTGTTGCGTCATACGCAAAGTGAGGTCGCCGCCACCCTCCAGATTTACGTAACTTTGTCCGTCTTCGCTTAGGTTGCAATGGAAGATGGCCGCGTCGCTGATGGAGATGCCCAGCGTAAGATCCACACCGCCTTCGGTCACCGTTTTCACCTGTTCGGTTTGCGTGGTGTCGTTGAAATTAGTGAATTGCACAAGGTCGTGCAAACGGTCGTCTACGGAGAGCGGCGAGTCTTTTAATATATAAGTTACGTCGGTTCGGTCGAGCACCTCGAGCTTTCCGCGGATGGAAAGGTTGTCGGTAGTGCCCTTCAACGTGCCTTGGTAGTTGGCATACACTTTTCCAAACACCATCGACTGCGCCTTTTTGCGCGTGTTGATGAGTTCAAAGTTTTGCGCGTTCATCGAGAAGTCCATACGCATTTTCTCGAAGTTCGACAGGTCGAACGTGCCGTTCAACACCATGGGTTGCTTGCCAGTGGAATAGAGGTTGTAGTTATCGAAAAGAATGCGACTGTCTTTTATCTCCACCGAACGCTCGTCGGTGCGGAAGTCCACGCCATAAACGTCGGAGTAGACGTGGGCTGAGTCGAGGTTGAGCGACCCATTAATCACAGGTTTACTTAAATCGCCCTTCACCGCTAAGTCGCCCGCAGCAATACCTTTCAAGGCAAAGTCGGTGCCGGCCATGAAGCCGTTGAGCATTTGCAAAGGGAAGTCGTGCAACTGAGCGTCGCCCTCAAAGGTTCCACCTTCGCGGTCGAAGTAAGTACCGTTGCAAGCCAACACCTCTTCGCCGTTCGACGAGATGAAGGCCGAGGCATGGTGCTCGCCTCCCTCTTTCGGCAAATAGATGGCGTCGATGCCCACATTGCCCAAAGGCATATTTTCGTAAGTAAAATTGTCGGCATTGAGCGAAGCCATGGCCGATAGTTGCTTGTTTTGTTGATCGTCGGTTACGTGAATATCGCCGCTAAGCATGCCCGTGATGCTGGGCATGAAGGGAAGCACGGCCGAAAGCTCGCCCAAATTCACTTGGTTCACACTGAGCGTGATGTCGTTGGTGGAATCTTTCGGTTCGCCATAGATTTTCAAACCCGTGCCGTCGTCGGCCAAAAGGTTAACGTTGGCGCGAATTTTATTATCGTTGCTAATGAAAATGTAGTTGTCTTTATTTACGGTAAAGTTGCGATAAGCCAACACTGGATTTTCAGGATAGAGATGCACATTCACGCCCCCATCTTGCAGGGCGGCTTGCATGCCCACGTCCACGCCACGTTCTCCGTCGCTGTCAAGATAGGTCAATTCCACACCGGCCCCATCGCGCATTAGGTACGATTTCAAGCGCACCTCCAGCGGATTGGGATTTTTCTTTCCGTTTTTCACGAAACCGCGCATCTGCACGCCCGTGGTGTCTTGATAGAGATGGGTGTCGATGGTGTCGAGCAGCAAGGCGTTCACCTTCAATGCCCCCACCCTCACGTCGCCATTCATGCCCACCAAGGGGTCGGTGTTGAGATTTACGTAGGCCGAACTGAAAGAGTAGCCTTTCATTCGCGCTATGTTGTAGAGCGGATTGCTGCGCCCGGCATCCACGCTAAGCGACATCACAGGCAACAGTTTTTTTAGGTTTTCTTGGTCAATGTTATAGGCTTTCACTTCTTTCGAGGCTTCATCGGCAAAGCGCGAAAGGCGTTGCGCCAACTGCGGAATGTCGCCCGCCGCCCCGAGTTTTAGGCGCAAATCGCCCGCCGACACGTAAGCCGTGGTGGTGTCGGTGCTTGTGGCAAAATCTAAAAACACATCTTTAGCCATGCTGCTCATTCGGGGGGTAGTGAAGCGGTTATGACTCAAACTGCCGTTCACACTATAGGCCGTGAACGCCTTGTTGGCTTTGGCCTTGAGGTCGATGTCGGTGCCGAAATAGAGTGTATCGTTTGCCACGCCTAGTTTCTTTAGGTCGAGATTGGGCAATGAGGCACGAAGCGCCACGTCGTAGTCTTGCTTTCCGAGCACAGCGTCTACATCGGCTTGGCCTTGCAGCAAACTGTTATTGATGTCGAGATGGGCCGTGGCATTGCCCCCACGAAGACGGGCATTCATCGCCACGCCACTTAGGTCGTATTTTTCGTAACTGAATCCGTTAATTTTGGCGTCGGCGGTAAGTGAGGAACGAGCGGAAAGCACGTCGAGGCCTGCGCCCGAAGCGCGTAACGTGCCCGTAAATGGCCCTACCGGCAGGCCTTTCACAATGCTTGCCACGGGGAAACTGCGAGCCGAGGCTGCCACTTGGTAACTTTCGCCACGCAAATTGAGGTGGGCTTTGGCTGTGAGCGAGCCTCGACCAACGGTGGACTGAAGATTAACATCGTAAACATCCCCACGGAAGGCGGCTGTACCTCGGGCCGTAAGGCCGTTGGGAATGTTCACGCTTTTCGTAACAGAAGTGGGAAGCAACCGGCTGACGCTAGAAAGATTTTGCGTGCGCAGATTAAAATTAAAGCGTCCGCTTCGCCAATTCTTAAGCACATTTTGCGTGTAGCCATTGGCCGAAAGCGAAGCCACGCCTGGCATGCGCACACTAAGTGAAGGCAGACGCAGATGGTCGATGTTGCCCGTCACCTCGCCCCTCACAAGAAGGGGCTGATGCGGAAGGGCACTAACAATTTGTTTGTCAACATACCCCACACTGAGGTTACGAATGTCTTCGTAGCCAATTTCAGCATCGACCAACGCTTTGCACTGTCCGCCTTTGCCTTGTGAGAAGGAACGGAAGTCGAACGCCACATCGGCATCGAGTCTTGAAGCGGAGGTGCGCAGTCGAAGGGCGGGCAGGCGCAATTGAGTGGAATCCATATACACGCTACCCGAAAGGCGCTTCACGTTCAAACCGCAACGCTCGCTTAGCGTCAAGCCGCGCAAACCAGCTCGCAACACGCCTTCTTCGTTATAGCTCAACGTGTCGAGCACAAGGTTGAGATGGCTCACGGCTAAATGGTTGGCATCGAGACCTGGAGCTAGCTTTTCATAGGGAATGTCGTAGTTTACAGCCGATTGTTGCAACACTAAAGAATGCACGGCATAGTAATTTCGTCCCGTGTCGAAAGCGCCTTGGCGCAAAGCAGCCTTCCCTATCTTAGCCCGAATGCGCATGGAGTCGCCCGGCATTTGCAAATAAACGCGACTGTTTTCTATGTCGGCCTTCACCACTTCAATGTTCCATTTGGCCTTGCTCGTAGTGGTGTCTTTTTGTGCCGTGTCGCTCAACATCACTTGCAAGTCGGCATTGCGCAAACGAGCAAAATCGAGGTGCACCAGTTCTTTTTCCCAATTCACCCCATGGGTGGCAGCGGTGAGTTCGCCCGCCGTGCCTTTTATGCGGGTGTCAGAAATGTAGCTTTTGGTGTCGAGTTTCAATCCATAGAGTTCCACACCGTCCACATTGGCGCAACCCTCAAATAGGGGCCGAAGCTGCACATTAAGCCGCAAGTGGTCGGCATGCAGCAGAGTGTCGCCTTTTTCCACAGCCGTCACGCCATGAAGGGCAAGGTCGAGCGGGAATGCCAACCTCACCTCTTTCACCTCCACCGATAGGCCCATTTTTTCCGACAGCGTTTGCGCTGCTTTATGCACGGCCCAATTTTGCACGGGGGGGATGTATATCAACACGGCTAGCAGCAAAAACAGCACCACGGGGGTGGCAATGATTGCGGCTAACCAGCGAAGCAATCGTTTCAATATCTTCATGTGTGCAAAGATAACTTTTATTTTCCGAATGCAAGCGTTTTGATTACACGAATAAGCGCGACGAGGTGATGAGCTGCGGTTCTTTCATAGGCTATTCAATAAAAAACACCTTTAAACATTTTGATGTTATGATTTTTTTACGTTGTGAATTTTTATGTTGCGATTTTTTTTGTCGAATGGGTTTATTACCAATGCGGGCTGAAAGCCCAATGCATGCACCTAGCCCAGGGCAAGCGAAGCGGCGCCCTGGGTTTAAACGCTAGCG
>CAVKKI010000046.1:0-14614 GCA_963656725.1 Oribacterium sp.
TTAATCCCGCTGCTGTGGGGCGCACCCCGCAGCTCAGCATCACCGCAGCCATGCAAACTCATGCTGCGGGCTATGAAGATGGCGGAAGTACGCTCTTTGCCGGAGCCGATATGGCCTTTCAATTGGGCAAAACGCGGCACGGCGTGGGCGTGTTGTTTCAAAATGACCAGATTGGTTTGTTCTCACACCAAAAGTTTAGTGTGCAGTATGCCTACCACTTCAAACTTTGGGGCGGCACACTCAGTGTGGGCGCCGAGGCAGACTTGCTCAACGAACAAATAAAGGGTTCGAAGGCCGATTTGGGCGATGCCAACGACCCTGCATTTCCCACTACCGACGTGACGGGGTCGAAGATCGACGCCTCTGTGGGTCTTTACTACGCCCACCGTCGTTGGAACGTGGGTTTGGCCATGCAACACGTCACCTCGCCCACCGTCACCTTGGGCGAAACCAATCAATATAAGGTGAAAGCGCAGTATAATTTAACCGCAGGATACAATATTTCGGTAAAAAATACGTTCTTAACTATAACTCCGTCCACGCTGCTGCGCTACGATGGTTCTGCCTTTCGGGCCGACATTACGGCGCGCGTGCAATATAGTCACCAAAACCGGCAACTCTATGCGGGGCTAGGCTACAGTCCGCAACACTCGGTGACGGGGTTCATTGGCGGACGCTTTCATGGGGTGGACCTCGGCTACTCTTATGAAGCCAACACCTCGGGCATGGGCTTAGGAGCAGGGCAACACGAAGTGACCCTGGGTTACCGACTCGACCTTAACTTGGGCAAGAAAGGGCGCAACGTGCATCGCAGCGTGCGCTGGCTCTAGGATTTTTGAAATTGCGTTTGAGCTAGAAATACTCTAGAAACTTTCAAAAGAAGCATTCAGAAGACATTTAAGAACGCAATTAAAAAGCATTCAAAAACCGAAGAAACACTCTTTCTCTAGAAAAGCCCGCCCCGCAACAAACAAACAGAAAACAATAGCAAACTAATGAAATATACATTCACTGCAATACTCACTACGCTGGCGCTATGCGGCCTCTTGGCTTCGTGTGCCGGAAGCAGCCGAGCCATGATGAGCGGCGGCGAGGTGACCGGTTCGAGAGCCGCCTCGTTTACCGAACCCACCCCCTACGGCATGGTAGAGGTGAAACGCGGATATCTCAAGGCCGGATTGGAGCAAAACGACTCGCTTTGGGGCACGGTCAGTCCGCAGAAAGACATTTCGGTGGACGGCTTCTGGATGGACCAAACCGAGGTGACCAACTCCATGTATCGACAATTTGTGGAGTGGGTGCGCGACTCCATTATTCGCGAACGCTTGGCCGACCCCCAATATGGCGGCGACGAGACCTATAAGATAGAAGTGGACAAAAACGGCGACCCCGTCACTCCCCACCTCAACTGGACCAAGCCCATTCCTTGGCGCAAACCCACGGAAGACCAGGAGCGAGCCATCAACAGCGTGTACTACACCCACCCCATCGACGGCACGCGCATGCTCGACACCCGTCAGCTCAACTATCGCTACGAAATTTTCGACTATGAGAAGGCCGCCTTGCGCAAATATCGCCTCAACCCCGAGGAGCGCTCGCTCAACACCGACCACCCCACCGACCCCGACGAGGTGGTGATGATTTCGAAAGACACCGCTTATGTTGACGACAACGGAAAGATTGTGCGTCAAACCATTGAGCGTCCGCTATCAAGCCTTTACGACTTCCTTAACACATACATCGTGCCCGTTTATCCCGACACCACGGTGTGGGTGAACGACTTTACGAATGCCAACAATGAGCAATACATGAAGCTCTACTTCTCGTCGGCCAACTACAACGACTACCCCGTGGTGGGCGTGACGTGGGAACAGGCCGAGGCCTTTTGCGCCTGGCGCACCAACTACTTGCTCAAGGGCATGGGCCCGCAAGCGCGCTTCATTCAGCGCTATCGCCTGCCCACTGAAATTGAGTGGGAATATGCCGCCCGTGGCAAGGAGGGTAATCCCTATCCCTGGGAGGGCATCGAGGCCAAGAGCAAAGAGGGCTGCTTCTTTGCCAACTTTAAACCCGACCGCGGCAACTACACCGACGATGGCAACCTCATCACCTCGCGTGTGGGCATCTACGGAGCCAACACCAACGGGTTGTTTGACATGGCGGGCAACGTGGCAGAATGGACGAGCACCGTTTACACGGAAGCCGGTGTGGACGCTATGGCCGACCTCAATCCGCAACTTTCTTATAACGCAGCAAAAGAAGATCCTTACGTGCTGAAACGCAAAAGCGTGCGTGGCGGTTCGTGGAAAGACCCAATGTCGTTTATTCGCTCTGCTTGGCGCACTTGGGAATATCAAAACCAACCGCGATCGTATATCGGCTTCCGCTGCGTGCGATCGAAAGCGAACACGCAAAGCGCTACGAATAGCGGAAAGAAAAAGAAATAGTGGTTTTTAACGACAACTCGGAATTGTTTTTGACGACAATATGATGACAACTTACGTTGGATTCTTGCCGTTAATAAACTCCTCTATATACCTATATATATAATAGCAGTGCCTCGGCGCAAAGCATAAATTAAACACAACACCCACTCATGAGCAAAATAAATATTGTGGTCCGACTGCAACACTGGATGGACAGTGTGCCCGGACAAACCTTCTTGAACTACGCCTACTCATGGGGCGCTTCAATCGTAATTCTCGGTGCGCTCTTTAAACTGACCCACTTGCCGGGAGGTAACATCATGTTGTTTATTGGTATGGGTACGGAGACCATCGTGTTCTTCCTCTCAGCCTTCGACCGACCCTTCGATAAAGAGGAAATTGGTAAGGAATTGCCTAATGACTATGAGACCGATGAGGAAATTGCGGCTAAACTCGGACTGAATGAAGACGATGAGGACGAGGACGAGTTTGAGACTGGAGAGGAGGAAGAGAAAGCTCCCGCTGCTGTGGCTGCGGCTTCAGCTGCTAATGGCTCTAACACTAATGTTGGTGTTGTAGGGGCTGCTCCGCAAACTGTGGGGGGAGGAACTATTATTATTGGAGGGGGAATGGCTGCTGGCTCTGCTGTAAATGCAGGGGGTGCTACTAGCGCCGCTACTTGCCCCGACGCGGGACGCGTCGCCCCCCAAGAGCTTGGGCCCCAAGAGGTTTCTTCTCAGAATGTTTCTTCTAATGAGGATCATGAGGCACAACGCTTGGCAGAGATTATACGCTTGGCCAATGACGAATTGCTGCGACGCGCACAGGCTGCGCTTTCGCCCGAAATGGAACAGGCTACGGAGCAGTACATCGAGAAACTGCGCGTGCTTTCTGAAACCTTCCAAAAGGTGGATGAACAAAGCGCCCGATTGGCCTACGATAGCGAAGAAATGGCCAACCTTAACCGCACACTCACGGCAATCAATAAAACCTACGACCTACACTTCAAAAGCATCAGTCAACAAGTGGGAACCATTGAGCAAATCAATGAGCAAACACGACGCTTGGCTCAGCAAATTGAAGAACTCAACGGCGTGTATGGCCGCATGATTCAAGCCTTAACCATCAACATGAACATGCAACCCGCTGCACAACAACAAACTCCTGCAACGGGCTATCAACAACCTGCGCCCAACTATCAGCAACCCGCTCCACAAGGCGGCTATCCGCAGCAACCCTACGGACAAATGCCTAATGGATGCGTGCCTCCACAACCCAATCAAGGAGGTTATAACGGCGCACCTCAGCAATAAGATAACGACACACAAGAAGTGGCCGTGAGAAGAGGGGCGCAAATTATTCTTCTTTTATGAGAATGTTTGTGTTTCTTCCTTAATAAAACTTCTTGAGAGTCACACCCTTAACAAGAACACACACACAAACACAAGGAATGTCCACAGTAAAGAAAAGACCGGTGTCTCCACGCCAAAAAATGATTAACCTGATGTACATCGTACTGATGGCTATGTTGGCGCTGAACGTGTCGAGCGATGTGCTCAAAGGCTTCGTCTTGATTGGCGATAGCCTCAAACGCACCACCGACAACGCCATGAAGGAGAACCAGGCCTTATATGCCGACTTCAACGCCGCCTACCAAAAGAACCCTACCAAGGTGAAGCCCTGGTTTGACAAGGCCATGCAGGTGAAGCAAATGAGCGATTCGCTCTACCGCTTCGCCGGTGAACTGCGTTGGGCCATTGCCCGCGAGGCCGACGGCAAAGACGGCAACCCCGACAATCTGCAAAACAAAGAAGACCTCGAAGGTTCTAACCGCGTGATGCTCGCCTCGGTGAAAGGAAAAGGCAAGGAACTCTACGACGCCATCAACCACTTTCGACAAAGCGTGTTGGCCCTTGTGACCGACCCTAGAGAAAAGGCCATCATCGCCTCGAACCTCTCGACCGACGTGCCTAAAAACGAAGACAACGTGGGGAAGAACTGGCAGCAATATATGTTTGAGGAAATGCCCTCGATCGCTGCCGTAACCATGCTGGCCAAACTGCAAAGCGATGTGCGCAAGGCCGAAAACGAAGTGGTGCACAGCCTGCTTTCAAACATCGACGTGAAAGACATTCGTGTGAACCAAATCAACGCCTACGTCAGCGCAGAAGCCACTACGCTCTACCCGGGTGAGCAGTTCCGCTCTAAAATCTTCATGGCTGCCGTCGACACCACCCAACGCCCCGAAATCTACGTCAACGGCCGACGCATAGCCGCCGATGGAAGTTATAACTTCACCGTGGGTGCGCCGGGTCAATACTCCTTCTCGGGCTACATCTTGATGCCCAACGCAGCGGGCGATGTAATCCGTCGGGAATTTACACAGAAATACAACGTCATTGCGCCCCCTTCAGGCGCCACGGTAGCCGCCGACTTGATGAACGTGCTTTATGCCGGCTTTAACAACCCCATCAGCGTGACCGCAGCGGGGGGCAACGACGGGCTGCACCTCACCATGACGGGAGGCACGCTCACACAAACAGGTCCGGGAAAATATACCGCCCGACCCGCTAAGGTGGGTGAGAACGTGACCTTCACCGTGAGCGGCACCGTAAACGGTAAGGCGCAAAACATGGGCACCTTCACCTTCCAAGTGCGCAAACTGCCCGACCCCACGGCCTTTATTCAAGTGGGCACCGACCGCTTCAAGGGCGGACGCATTGCGAAAGGCACCATCCTAGGCGCTGCCGGATTGGGAGCCGCCATCGACGACGGATTGCTCAACATCCCCTTCAAGGTGCTCAGTTTTGAAACCGTGTTTGCCGACCGCATGGGCAACTTCCGACCCGAACCCTCGGCAGGAGCTAATTTTACGGAAAACCAACGCAACTTGATGCGCGAACTGCGCCGCGGACAACGCTTCTACATCTCGAAAGTGCGCGCCGTGGGCCCCGACGGCATCACGCGTAACCTAAACGGTAGCCTGGAAGTAATCATCAACTAACGACCCCGAATGCCTCTGCGTGGCCCGAGTTTTTTCTATTTATTCCTTAGAGAATAATCCTTAGAAAATATTCATAGAAAATACTCTTTGGAAAATCAATTCGCGCCTCGCAAGCCCCACTCATAGCAAACCCAACTTATGAAGAAGATCATAACCCTTGCCTTGTTCGCCTTCGCCCTTAGCTGGATGAGCGAATCGCACGCACAACCCCCACGCCGCAGGGCCGAACAGCAACAAAAGCAAGCACAACAGCAAAACTCGCCCAAAGGCTCCGCCTACCGCGAATTTCCCACGGCACAGTCAATGCCCGACGATGCCGCTTGGCGACGCGACCTTTACCGCACACTCGACCTCACGAAGGACGCAAACGCCGTGCTCTACTACCCCACCACGCCGCAAGACGGACGCGAAAACCTCTTCACCTACCTCTTTAAACTCTTGCTGCGCAAGCAAATCAAAGCCTACGATTATAAGCTCGACGGCAATGAGAACTTTAACGCAAAGAACGAGGTAACCGCGAAGGAGATTATGGATCGTTACCACATCTTCTACGAGTCGAAAGACGACAAAGTGCGTGTGAACGACGCCGACCTACCCTCTGACGAGGTGAAGGCTTACTTCATCAAAGAGAGCACCTATTACGACCAACACACGGCCACCTTCCGCAGTCAGGTAACGGCTCTATGCCCCGTGTTGAAGCGTGGCGACAGCGACTTTGGCGGAGAATTGGCGCAATACCCCATGTTTTGGGTAAAGATGCAAGACTTGGCCCCCTACTTGGGCAAACTCATGCTAATGGGCTCGTCGCTCAACAACGCCGCCACGATGTCGGCCGACGACTTCTTCACCATGAAATGCTACGAGGGCGACATTTATAAAGCCGTGAACTTGCAAGACAAACTGCTCTCAAACTATTGCACCGACGACTCGGCCATGGTGCGCGAACAAAAGCGCATTGAAAAGCAGCTCAACGATGTGCAAGAGCACGTTTACGGCCGCGACAGCGCCTACTACGCTAAGCTCCGTGCCGACTCCTTGGCACAAGTGGAAGCCGACTCTATTGCCGCTGCTGGCAAGGCCGCACGAAAGGCCACTACAAGTCGACGCACCCCCACCACGAGCCGCCGCTCCACAGCGAGCGTGAGCAGCAGCAAGTCCACCACTTCCACCCCCAAACAAAAGAAGCAAAAGAGTAGCACCAGCAAAGCCACCAAACCCAAATCATCAGGCGGCGGAGGGGGCTACAGCGTGCGCCGCCAACGACACTAATCTAGAATAGCCTAAGGGTCGCACGCTCTTGGGGGGCGACGCGTCCCGCGTCGGGGCAAGTAGCACTCAAGTAGCACTCAAGTAGCTCGCAAATAGCCCGCAAGTAGCAAATTCTATCTTTTGCTCTACCCCCCCCCATCCCCAACCAATCAAAAAAGAAACTAGCAATTTTGCTATTAGCAATAGCTATTAGCAAAATTGCTAATGTTGGTTTATGATAACTAACTCCCAAAGATAGCGCCAGTGCTTGCGCCGACGCGGGCCGCGTCGCCCCCACAGAGTTGCTCAAATCGAAAAGATTAAACCCCATGCGCCTCATCATAGACAACAAAATACCCTTCATCAAAGGCTATGCCGAAAAACTAGGCGAGGCCCACTACTTGCCCGGAGCAGAAATCACCCCAGCCGACGTGAAAGAGGCCGATGCACTCATCGTCCGCACCCGCACCTGCTGCAATCGACACCTGCTCGAAGGCAGCCGCGTGAAATTCGTTGCCACGGCCACCATCGGCTACGACCACATCGACACAGCCTACCTGTCAGAGGCCGGCATCGGCTGGACAAACTGCCCTGGATGTAACGCCGCCAGTGTGGCGCAATATGTGGAAACCGCCCTGTTGCAACTCGCCTTGCATGGCTGTTGGGACAGTCAACGAAAATTCACCGCGGACTCCGCTCCCGTTCGTCCCAATGACCTCGACCGCAGCGTGTTTCAACACCTCACACTCGGCATTGTGGGCGTGGGACACGTGGGAAGTCAAGTGAAGCGCATGGCCCAGCGGCTCGGGTTTCAACACATCTTGCTCTGCGACCCTCCACGAGCCGAGAAAGAAAGTCAAGAGCAAGGTGCCTCAGCAAAAGAAACGAGAGAAACCTTTGTGTCGCTCGACGAAATAGCCCAACGGGCCGACATCATCACCTTCCACACTCCACTCACCCATCGGCCCACCGCCCACCCCACTTATCACATGGCAGGCGATGCTTTCTTCCGACGGGTGAAGCGCACGGCCGTAATCTTTAACTCCAGCCGTGGCGAGGTGGTTGACACCGCAGCCTTGAAGCAAGCCCTCGAAGAAGGACGCCTCAAAACCGCCGTGATTGACACGTGGGAAAACGAGCCACACATCGATCTTGAATTGCTGAAGCAAGTGTTTATCGGTACACCACACATTGCGGGTTATAGCGCCGACGGAAAGGCCAACGGCACGCGAATGGCCTTGCAAGCCGTGGCCCAACATTTCGGCTTCAACGCGGCCGTCTTCAACGAAGTAGCACCGCCTGCCTTGCCCGACGATTTCACTTATTTCGCCGACGATGAAGCCTACACCTTCTGTCCCGAACTGCGTCTTTATAACCCTTTGCGCGATTCGCTCGCTCTCAAACAACATCCCTACGCCTTCGAAAAGCAACGGGGCGACTACCCCTTGCGACGCGAGCATTTTTAATATTTTTATAAAGGAAAAGCTAAAGCATAATCGGCACTAAACCGTGCGTTTGCGCTTCTTGCTTTAAGCATTCTTTCTTCCAAAAACATTCACCTATGAACAACACCGACAAAAAACGGAAAACCACTCTCACACTCATTGGCACCGTGGTGCTGATGGTGGCCTTGTTGGTCTACTTCCTGCCCCGCGACACCAAGTTTGGCTACGAATATGAACAAGGACGCCCTTGGCGCTACAACTCGCTCATTGCCACCTTCGACTTCCCCATCTATAAAACCCAACAAGAGGTGGAGGCGGAACGCGACAGTGCCCTGCGGAAATTTCAACCCTTCTATGTGGTGGACGACCAAATGGCCCGACAACAAATTGTGGCCTTCCACTCCGACTACCTAAACGGAGCCTTTAACGGAGTGACGGCCAACTGCGTGTCGCATCTGGAGCAAATGCTCGATAAGGTATACGCTGCCGGCATTGTGCCAGCTGCCGACCTCTCGCAAATGGCTAAAGACCGCACGCCAGGCATACGCGTGGTGGAAGGCACAGAAGCCGTGTCGTACAACTTGGCCGAGGTTTATTCTAACCGCTCAGCCTACGAATACATCATGCAAAGCGATACGCTACACTTCCCCCGCGAAGTGGTGGCGCGATGCAATCTTAACAAATACTTGCTGCCTAACCTGCATGTGGACAGTGCCAAAACGCGCGCCGCCCGCGAGGATGTGCTGAGTGCCGTGTCGTTAGCCTCGGGCATGGTGCAGAGTGGACAGCGCATCATCGACCGAGGAGAAATTATTTCAGCCGATCAATACAAAATCTTGCAGTCCTTCGAACGAGAGTCGGTGCGACGCAGCAACCCTAACGAGGGATATTGGCAAGTGATGCTCGGGCAGGTGATTTTTGTGACGGGCGTGATTCTCACCTTTGTGGTATTCCTCTACCTCTTCCGTCGCGAATATTTGCGCTCGCCACACAGTGTGTGGCTACTTTCATCGCTGATAGCCATCTTCCCCATCATTACCTACCTGATGATGGACAATAAGTTTCTCAACGTCTACCTCGTGCCTTATGCCATCGTGCCGATCTTCGTGCGCATCTTCATGGATTCGCGCACGGCCTTCATGACGATGCTTTGCAGCATTGTACTTTCCTCATTGGCCATTCACACCAACTACGAATTCATTCTGCTGCAATTCATTTCGGGCACCACAGCCATCTACGCCCTGCGCGACCTGACGGAACGATCGCAACTATTGCGCATGGTGCTGTTCGTTTTCCTCACCAGCACCGTGATGATGCTGGCCTACGACCTCATGCAGGGCATCGACCTCATGCACCTCGACCACTCCTTATATATATATAACGCAGTAAACGGGGTGCTGTTGCTCTTTGCCTACCCGCTTCTTTACATGTTTGAGAAACTCTTCGGTTTCACTTCAAGCGTGACCCTGGTGGAGTTGTCGAACACCAATAACCCCTTGTTAAGAAAAATGTCGAAGGAGGCGCAAGGCACCTTTGTGCACTCCATGCAAGTGGCCAACCTCGCCACCGAAGTGGCCGACAAGATTGGAGCAAAACCCCAATTGGCACGTACTGGCGCGCTCTATCACGACATTGGCAAACTCAAAGACCCTGCCTTTTTTACCGAGAACCAAACGGGCATCAATCCGCATGACGACCTCACCGAAGAGCGTTCTGCACAAATCATCATCAGCCATGTTACAGAAGGGTTGAAAATGGCCGACAAGTACCATCTACCCAAGGTAATTCGCGACTTCATCAGCACCCATCATGGCCGTTCACAAGTGCGCTACTTCTACATTCAGTGGAAAAACAAACACCAAGGCGAGGAGCCCGATGCGAAACTCTTCACCTATCCCGGTCCCAATCCTTTCACCCGCGAACAGGCCATCGTGATGATGTGCGACGCCGTGGAAGCCTCGTCGCGTTCGCTAACCGAGTTTAATGAAGAAACCATTACGCAACTCGTTGACCGCATTGTGGACGGACAAGTGTCGGCCGGTTATTTCAAGGAATGCCCCATCACTTTCCGCGACATTGCCGAGGCCAAGCGCGTGTTGGTGGATAGCTTGAAAACCATCTATCACACTCGCATCGCCTATCCCGAACTCAACACGAAAGGCGAGAAGAAAACGGCCAACTGCAAGTCCCATCGCCCTTATTTCTTCGGACGGCGATAACCATCGGAGATGTCCCTCGAACCGCTACTTCTTCAGTCGACGATAACCTCTGAAAACATCCTTCGGTCAATCGCCATGCACTTGCATTTTTCGTTCCAAACGTCCCCACGTTTTAGCCCGAATCAACCCTTGATTGGCGCTCGTCACAACGGCAAGTTTCCCACCGCTGAAAAGTGTGCCAAATTATAACACCAAAAATTTGCAAAGCCGAATAAAAACTTTTAATTTTGCACGAAGAATGCCCATCTCCTCATTTATGAGGAAGAAGCAGACGCGGGGAAAGAAGGCTGAGAATGCCTTTGCACACCAGAAAGAAAACCCTCTAACGAATTAAATTAATAATCTAAATATCAACTTAATTCAAATCATTTTATGTGGTTAACTAACTCATCCATCGGACGGAAGGTGATTATGTCAGTCACTGGCATTGCGCTCATTCTGTTCCTCACATTTCATGGTTGCATGAACTTGGTAGCCCTGTTCTCAAAGGACGGCTACAACTTGGTATGCGAAATGTTGGGTGCCAATTGGTATGCCGTTGCAGCAACCGTGGGCCTGGCAGTGCTCGTAGCCATCCACTTCATTTATGCCATCATCCTTACACTTCAGAACCGCAAAGCACGTGGCAACAACCGCTATGCAGTTACCTCAAAGCCCGAAAAGGTAGAGTGGGCCTCACAAAACATGCTCGTGCTCGGCATCATCGTAGTGCTCGGCTTGTTGCTCCACTTGTTTAACTTCTGGTTCAACATGATGTTTGCCGAATTGGCTAACGCCGGCATGCCCTACATCAACGAAGTGCAAGACGCTGCCGATGGCTACGGCATGATTGCTTATACCTTCCACAACCCTGTTTACACCGTGCTCTACATCATTTGGTTCGTTGCCATTTGGTTCCACCTCACACACGGTTTCTGGAGCGCTATGCAAACCCTAGGTTGGAACGGCAAAATCTGGTTCAACCGCTGGCGTTGCATCGGTAACATCTACGTTACGGTGCTCATGCTCATCTTCCTCGTTGTAGCTCTTAAGTTCGCCTTCTGCGGCGGTGCTTGCTGCGCAGCGTAAACCCCTTAATGAGTTTTTGGAACACACACTGACAAACACGCGCTGTTCCCAACTTATTCTCCCCCTCCCAACATAACAATACAATCATGGCTAACATCGATTCAAAAATACCCGAAGGCCCTATTTCTGAAAAATGGACCAACTATAAAGCTCACCAAAAATTGGTGAACCCCGCCAACAAGCGTAAGCTCGACATCATCGTGGTAGGTACTGGTTTGGCAGGTGCTTCTGCCGCCGCCTCTCTCGGCGAAATGGGCTTCAAAGTGCTCAACTTCTGCATTCAAGACTCTCCCCGCCGCGCACACTCTATCGCAGCACAGGGCGGTATCAATGCAGCAAAGAACTATCAAAACGATGGCGACTCTGTTTATCGCCTCTTCTACGACACCGTGAAAGGTGGTGACTATCGTGCTCGTGAGTCGAACGTATATCGTTTGGCCGAAGTGAGCGCCAACATCATCGACCAGTGCGTGGCACAAGGCGTGCCCTTCGCTCGCGAATATGGCGGTTTGCTCGCTAACCGTTCGTTCGGTGGTGTGCAAGTAAGCCGTACGTTCTACGCCAAGGGTCAAACCGGTCAGCAACTTTTGCTCGGCGCCTACTCAGCCTTGATGGCCCAAGTACACGCTGGCACCGTGAAACTCTACTGCCGCTATGAAATGCAGGATGTAGTGCTCATCGACGGCCGTGCTCGCGGTATCATTGCCCGCAACCTCATCAACGGCAAACTCGAGCGCTTCGCTGCTCACGCAGTGGTTCTTGCTACGGGTGGTTATGGCAACACCTACTTCCTCTCGACCAACGCTATGGGTTGCAACTGCTCAGCAGCCATCGCAGCCTATCGCAAGGGCGCTTACTTCGCCAACCCCGCTTACGTGCAGATTCACCCCACTTGTATCCCCGTGCACGGCGACAAGCAGTCGAAACTGACTTTGATGTCAGAGTCTCTGCGTAACGATGGCCGCATCTGGGTGCCCAAGAACATTGAAGACGCTAAGAAGCTTCAGAAGGGTGAGCTCAAACCCACCGACATCAACGAAGCCGACCGCGACTACTACCTCGAGCGTCGCTATCCCGCCTTCGGTAACCTCGTGCCCCGTGACGTGGCTAGCCGTGCCGCTAAGGAGCGTTGCGATGCCGGTTTTGGCGTGAACAACACCGGCTTGGCCGTTTACCTCGACTTCACCGAAGCCATTGGCCGCTTAGGCATCGACGTAGTGCTTCAGCGCTATGGCAACCTCTTCGACATGTATGAGGAAATCACCGACGTTAAGCCCGGTCAAGTGGTTCGCAAGGGCGACGATGGCATTGAATACACCAACCCGATGATGATTTACCCCGCCATCCACTACACCATGGGTGGTCTTTGGGTTGACTACGAACTCTCTACCAACATCCCCGGTCTCTTCGCAATTGGTGAGTGCAACTTCTCAGACCACGGCGCTAACCGCCTCGGTGCTTCTGCCCTTATGCAAGGTTTGGCCGACGGTTACTTCGTGTTGCCCTACACCATTCAAAACTACCTCAGCGACCAAATCACCGTGCCCCGCTTCAGCACCGACCTCCCCGAGTTCGTTGCCACAGAGAAGGCCGTTCAAGACCACATCAACCACTTGCTCAACATTGGTGGTAAGAAGTCTGTCGACAGCATTCACAAAGAGCTTGGTCACATTATGTGGGAGTATGTGGGTATGGCCCGCACCAAAGAAGGCCTCGAAACTGCACTCGCTAAGCTCAAGGAGGTTCGCAAAGAATTTGAAACCAACCTCTTCGTTCCCCACATCGAGGGCGTTAACGTGGAATTGGACAAGGCTATCCGCCTGAACGACTTCATCACCATGGGTCAGCTCATCGCTATCGATGCCCTCTATCGTGAAGAAAGCTGCGGTGGTCACTTCCGTTCAGAACACCAAACTGAGGAAGGCGAAGCCAAGCGCGACGACAAGAACTGCTTCTACGTATCGTGCTGGGAATACCAAGGCGAGGACAAAGACCCCGTTAAGTACGAAGAGCCCCTCAAATACGAAGCAATCGAAGTTAAAACCCGTAACTATAAGAACTAATAAGCCATGGCTAAGAACATATCTTTCACTATTAAGTATTGGAAGCAAAATGGCCCCAAAGATGCGGGTCACTTCGACACTCGCGAGATGCACGACATCCCCGACGACACTTCATTCCTTGAAATGCTCGACATTCTCAACGAAGAACTCGTTGCAGAGGGCAAAGAGCCTTTCGTATTCGACCACGACTGCCGCGAAGGCATCTGCGGTATGTGTTCGCTCTACATCAACGGCACGCCTCATGGTAAGACCGAGGCTGGCGCCACTACTTGCCAACTCTATATGCGCCGCTTCAACGATGGCGACGTCATCACGGTTGAGCCTTGGCGTTCGGCTGCATTCCCTGTAATCAAGGACTGTATGGTCGACCGTTCAGCCTTCGACGAGATTCAGGCTGCAGGTGGCTATATCAGCATCCGCACGGGTGCTCCCCAAGACGCTAACGCCATTCTCATCCCCAAGCAAGACGCTGACGAGGCTATGGACTGCGCCACCTGCATTGGTTGCGGCGCTTGCGTAGCAGCTTGCAAGAATGGTTCAGCCATGTTGTTCGTAAGTTCAAAGGTTAGCCAGTTCGCATTGCTTCCCCAAGGCCGTCCCGAAGCCGCTAAGCGCGCCAAGGCCATGGTGGCTAAGATGGACGAACTAGGTTTTGGTAACTGCACCAACACTCGTGCTTGCGAGGCCGTTTGCCCCAAAAACGAGTCTATCTCTAACATTGCCCGTTTGAACCGCGAGTTCATTAAGGCAAAGTTGGCCGACTAAGCCCCTTTCATTCATTTAGCAAACTGACGCAGCCGTTTTTAATTTGCCTTTTTAGCGGATGCGGATGTCATAAATCCCTCTATTGCTCCCCTCGGAGTGATGGAGGGATTTTTTTTGTTTAACCACGAATAGTATCGTTACGAATGGCTATTTCGTGGCCTTTTTATGTGAATTAACGACAATGGAGATAACAACGACAACAATGACAACTCATCTATATGTTACACGGCCTATCTTTTTAGGGCGGGCTGAAAGCCCAATGCATGCATCTAGCCCAGGGCAAGCGAAGCGGCGCCCTGGGTTACAGATGATAAGAAAAGCACGCTCTGAAAGAGCAAAAGCATAACTACGCAAACACTCGTGCTCCTAGCAATGC
>CAVKKI010000047.1:0-14323 GCA_963656725.1 Oribacterium sp.
TCAAACGATATGCTTTTACAAGACTTTAATTTTAAAATTTATTAGCAAATAATTTTTCTGATAGTATTCTTTGACCGCCCTCATTTGCTTTGTGCAAGCAAAATCTCAAAAAACGACGAATTCATCGCGTTTTTTCCTCCTGTAAGTTTGTTTGCACTATTTGCTGTTACTTACACTAATTGCTTGCACCTCCGTTGATTATCAAGCGTTTCGAGAGTGTAAGCAGCACTTTTTGCTGCTTGCACTTGCTTACACTTGCTTGCACACCCTTTTCTCGCCCTCTTTTCTTACCAATGCGCTGCACATGTGAAAAATGTGAGCAAAGTAGATTGTGTAAGCACGAAAACTTGCTGCTTACACTGTTGAAATGCTTGATAATCAGTGCGAGTGTAAGCAATTAGTGCAAGTAACAGCAAATGTGGCAAGTAGATTCTCTGGTAGAAAGTAAAATCGGTACTACCGAAATTTCTACCGATATTTTCGCTAAAAACGCTAGCTCTTCCGGGGGCGACGCGTCCCGCGTAGGCGCTAGCACGAATGTCTTTAAGAATGCTTTAAAAATAGCAAATAAGCATTAAGTTGTGTGAGTAAATACAAGTAAAAAAACGTTTCTTTTAGCGCCGACGCGGGACGCGTCGCCCCCGGAAGAGTTAGCGTACTAGCTAGAATTTACTAGTGGCTTGATAGGAAAAACTAGTGGCTTGATAGTGCTTCACTAGTGGCTTAATAAGAAAAACTAGTGGCTTGATAGCAACTTCCCCTCAGCCGCAATGCATTATTAAATAGCTTTTTTGTATTTTTGCTCAATGATTGACCCATTTGCTTCCCCCTATGATGATTACGCTGACGGCGAAGGCCTATATGGCGACCTCTGCAGTGAGGCCGTGAGTGACAACTATGGTGTGGCTCATAGGCCACAGGCTATGTCGCTCTTCGAACTCAATGAGCAGGTGCGCTCCGTGCTCAACTACCAAATGAGCCATAGCTATTGGGTGGCGGCCGAGATTAGCGAACTCCGGGTGGCCGCCAATGGCCATTGCTACCTAGAGTTTGTGCAAAAAGATGAAGCTAGTGGCATGCTCGTGGCCAAAGCGCGCGCCACCATTTGGCGGCAAAGCTATCGCATGATCACAACCCACTTTGAACACGTCACCCAGCAGCGGCTCTGCGCTGGCATTAAGGTGTTGGCTTCGGTGGAGGTGAGTTTTCACGAACTCTATGGCTATTCGCTCAACGTGATAGACATTGACCCCACCTACACCCTAGGCGATTTGGCGCAGCGTCGACAAGAAATACTCAAGCAACTTGCTGAGGATGGGGTGATGGAAATGAATAAGGAGTTGCCCTTGCCCCGAATTATCCGTCGGGTGGCGGTGGTGTCGAGTGCATCGGCTGCAGGCTTTGGCGACTTCTGTAATCAGTTGGAGCATAGTGGCTACGACTTTCACCTGCAACTATTTCCCACCATCATGCAGGGCGATGCTGTGGAGAACAGTGTGATAGAGGCACTCAACCTGATTGCCGACGATTGGCAGAATTGGGATGTGGTGGTGATTATTCGTGGCGGCGGTGCGGCCACCGACCTCAATGGTTTCGATAGCTATTTGCTCGCAGCCAATGTGGCGCAGTTTCCCTTGCCCGTGCTTACGGGCATTGGACATGAACGCGATGAAACCATCATCGACTATGTGGCGCATACCCGACTGAAAACGCCCACCGCTGTGGCCGCCTTCCTCATCGACCACAGAAAAAGTGAGGCCGATGCACTGCAAAGTCTGCAAGAGCGCTTAGTGCGGGCTTTGCAACAGCGCCTTAATGAGGAGCGCACGCATTTTAATTCTCTGCATCATCGCTTTGCCCTCTCTTCTTCGCATTATGTGGGGCAGCAACGCGACTATGTGTTGCGCTTAGCCTCGCGCTTGGAGCTATTCGTGCAAACCCGATTGCAGAGTCAGCGTCAGCAACTCGAAGCCTACCCTCAACGCTTGACGTTGGCCGCCGACCGCATTTTCTTTCAATCGCATCAGCGTCATCAATTGCTAGAGCGCAGTTTGAAGTTAGCCGGCCCCGAGCGCATTCTCTCACTCGGCTTCAGCATCACGCTAAAAGACGGAAAGGCCGTGCGACGAGCCGACCAACTGCAGCCGGGTGATGTGATTGAAACTCGATTGCAGACGGGAAACGTGAAGAGTGTGGTGAAAGAATAACGAAACCAAAAAGGGACGATATACCTATTATATAAGTATGGCAAAAAAAACGATGACCTATGAAGCGGCGATTGACCGGTTAGAAACCATTGTGCGTGGATTTGAAGAAAACACGCTCGAGCTTGACCAACTCACCGCTCAACTCACCGAGGCACAAGAATTGATAAAGTTTTGCAACGAAAAATTGCAAAAAGTGGAAACCGACGTAAAGAACCTTCTCAACAATGAGCAAAAATAAACTCTCTAAGTTTGCCGACATGGAGCGCTATCCCCATGTGTTCCAAGCTGGCGATGTGGCCACCAACCCTGCGCCTTTCCCTTTGAAAGGAAAGTGGCATAGCGACTTCTTTCACAACGACCACCCCATTGTGTTGGAACTGGGCTGCGGCCGTGGCGAATACACTGTGGGCTTGGGCAAACTCTTTCCCGATAAAAATTTTATTGGTGTGGACATTAAAGGCGCTCGCATGTGGTCGGGCGCCACACAGTCGCTCGAAGAGGGCATGACCAATGTGGCCTTCTTGCGCACCCACATTGAGTTTATCGACCATTTCTTTGCCGAGGGCGAGGTGGCAGAAATATGGCTCACCTTCTCCGACCCACAGATGAAGAAGGTGACCAAACGCCTCACCTCCACCTATTTCATGCAGCGCTATCGCCGCTTTGTGAAAGATAATGGGTTAATTCACCTAAAGACGGACAGCAACTTCCTTTTCACCTACACCAACTACATGGTCGATGTGAACCATCTGCCCGTGCTCTTCCGCACCGACGACCTCTATCACACCCTCGAGGCCGAGAGTGATGAGGAGGTGAAGCGCATTCTAGGCATACAAACCTATTACGAGCAGCAATGGATTGCTCGCGGACTGACCATAAAATACCTCAAATTCCAATTGCCGCACGAGGGTGAATTGGTGGAACCCGAGGTGGAGATTGAACTTGACGATTACCGCAGCTATAACCGCAGCAAGCGCTCGGGGCTGACGGTGAGCAAATAAAGAAAATAACTGGGGCGCAAGTAGCTCTGGGGGCGACGCGTCTCGCGTCGGCGCTAGCACAAAAGCAAAAAACTTTTTCTTGCTTTGATAAAAACTAGCGTTACTTATTGTGCCGACGCGAGACGCGTCGCCCCCAGAGCAGTTAGCGCCGTTCAACAATAAAGAAAAATGATACAACTATATCCCAAACTCATAACCGACGCGCTGCAACAAGTGCGCTACCCCGGCAACGGGAAAAACCTCATTGAGGCTGGCATGGTGGAAGACGACCTACGCATCGACGGACAACACGTGTCGTTCTCCCTTATCTTCGAAAAAAGCACCGACCCCTTCATGAAGTCGGTGCTTAAATCGGCCGAAGCTGCCATCCACACCTACGTAGATAAAGAGGTGGAGGTGGAAATTCACACCAAAACCTTGCAAGCCGACCGCCCCGAGCCGGGCAAAATGTTGCCGCAGGTGAAAAACGTAATTGCGGTGAGTTCGGGCAAAGGCGGTGTGGGCAAAAGCACCGTGGCCGCCAACCTAGCCGTGTCGTTAGCCAAACTAGGTTACAAGGTGGGCTTGCTCGATGCCGACATCTTCGGCCCTTCCGTGCCCAAAATGTTTCACATGGAGGCTGAAAACATCTTTGCTGAGATGAAAGATGGGCGCCAAGTGCTCATTCCCGCTCTAAAATATGGCGTAAAAATCTTGAGTATTGGCTTCTTTGTGAATCCCGACACCGCCACCCTTTGGCGTGGAGGTATGGCCTCGAATGCGCTCAAACAACTCATTGCCGATGCCGACTGGGGCGAACTCGACTACTTCATTCTCGACACCCCTCCTGGCACGAGCGACATTCATCTCACCCTATTGCAAAACCTTGCCATTACGGGCGCTGTGGTGGTGTCTACTCCCCAAGCCGTGGCTTTGGCCGACGCTCGCAAGGGTATCGACATGTATCGCAATGAAAAGGTAAATGTGCCTATCCTCGGCTTAATTGAGAACATGGCATGGTTCACACCAGCCGAATTGCCCGAAAATAAATACTACCTCTTTGGTCGTGAGGGCGTGAAGCGTTTGGCCGAAGAAATGAACGTGCCTTTATTGGGTCAAATTCCCTTGGTGCAGAGCATTTGTGAAAGTGGCGATGAGGGCGAACCCGCTGCGGTGAAGAATGACACGATTACCGCTTTAGCCTTCCAACAACTGGCTGAGGCTGTGGTGCGCGAAACCGAAAAGCGAAACAGTGAACTGCCCGCCACGCAAATTGTAGAAATGAAGAAATAAGACGAATTGAAAATGTTGAAAATAGGAGATAAAGTACGCTTCTTAAACGATGTGGGCGGCGGCACCGTTACTGGTTTCCAAGGAAAAGACCTCGTGTTGGTGGCCGATGCCGATGGCTTTGAAATTCCCACCCTCATCACCGAGGTGGTGGCCGTGGAAACAGACGACTATAACATAGCCAAAGTGGTGGCTGCACAAAAGAAACAAAAGGCTGCGAAAGGCGAGAAAACTCCCACTTCCATCAAAAACGCCCTAAAGGTGGACGATGAAGGAGAGGACGAAGAGGAAGAAGAAACCGATGTGGCCGATAAAGAACTCACTTACCGCCCCTTGGCGCAAGAGCGTCGCGGTGCAAACGAACTCAATTACTTCTTAGCTTTCGTGCCGCACAATGTGAAGCAAATAGCCGACACAAGTTTCGATGTTTACTTCGTGAACGATTGCAACTACTACGTTCACTACATCCTCTTCACCTACGAAGGCCGTGCTTGCCATTTGCGCCACGAGGGCGAGGTGGCTCCCAACACCAAAGTGCATCTCGAAACCTTGGCACACAATCGCTTGGAAGAGTGGGAACGCCTCACCGTGCAAACACTCAGTTTCAAGCGCGATAAAATCTTTTTGCCCAAACCCACCTTTAGCATTAACGTACGGGTAGACGGCACGAAATTCTTTAAAGCACACGCCTTCCACGAAACCGACTTCTTTCATCAGCCCGCGCTCGTTTATCACCTCGTGAAGGACGACCACGCGGCCCGTTCTATGTTTGTGGATGCCGACGAATTGCAAGAAGCTATGCAGACGCCCGAAGAACAAATGCATCCCAATGTGGTGCGCATCAGTGCCGCTGAGCGTCGAGCTGCGCAAAAGCAATCGGCCAACGATTTGCTCGAGGTGGACCTCCATGCTGAGGCTCTGCTCGACCTGATGGTGGGCCTCGATGCTAAAGACATTCTGCAATATCAGCTTAAAGTGTTTCGCGACACAATGAACGAGCACCTCAAGCAGCGTGGCAAGCGCATCGTGTTTATTCACGGCAAGGGCGAAGGCGTGCTTCGCAATGCAATAATCAAAGAACTGCGCACTCGCTATGCGCAATGCCGCTATCAAGACGCTTCATTCCGTGAATATGGTTATGGAGCCACGATGGTGACAATTTAATTAGGTTTTGAGCCAGTCAGTGGGGGCGACGCGGCCCGCGTCGGCGCAAGGGGAAACGCTAGTAGATTACACTTTGTTTTCTAAAAGTTAGAATTTAATCTACTAGCGTTTCTATTTTTCGCCGACGCGGGCCGCGTCTCCCCCACTGACTGGCTCAAAGCTATTTGCGCCAAAGCCTACCCACCGCCTTTCCCAAACTTCTTCTTCCCCAATCCAAGCAAACGCTAGCTGCAAAAATGGCGAGAATAAAACCTAACACTGCTAGCGAACAAAGCACGGGCTGATTCACATCGTGAATAATCTGCTTCACCGCATTGGCAAAAGGTTTGCGAAGAAAAAGTTGCTCGTGAGTGAGATAAACCGTAAAACTGCCTGCTGCCACCCAATTAATGCAACGGCTAAGCCGTTCGTTTTGAATTTTCAACCGAGAAAAAGCCAATAAAAGCAACACAGCGCTAGCAATGACCAACACGCAACTATAGGCCGTAATGTCAGTGGTGGCGTGTGAGGCGAATTGTGCCGTGAGCGTCATGATGAGTGTGCCGGTGGCCACTACTGCGCCCCAACCCGCCCAAAATAGCCAAGTCGGCACGTGGCGAAGGCGCTCCACCCCATAAAGGCGCAAATAGCGAGCTAGAAGGTAAAGACCGATGAACGACATGGTGTTGTAGCCTATGCCGATGTTGTCGTCGATATACGACATGGGGATGAAAAAAGCATAGTAAGTGAGCAAGAAACCGCCCAATTGTTTTTCGTTGGTGTGCTCCACAAAACTATTCAGCAAGGGCGAGAGCATGTAGAGCAGCAAATAGCTTCGCACAAACCAATAGCCCCACATCACCTCTACGCCCTCTTTGAATGTGTGGGGCATTTCGGCTCCTAATAACCACACCACCGCATACATGCAGAGCGAAACAACCACCGTTTGGCTCACCAATTTCCACACGCCTTTCCATTTGAAATGCGTGCCAAACCAACCCGTAATCAGCACAAACACATTGACGCAAGCAATGCAGAGCATCGTGCTTAGTGCCACGAAGGTCCATTGCTCGGGGTCGCGATGCATTTTCCACACGGCAATCCAGCCGAAGCCTTTGGTTGAGGCGTGCAGCGACACCACCATCAGCATGGCAAGGATGCGCAATAATTCCATATTCGATTGACGGGTGAGTTTTTTAGCCATTTCTATTGTTCTTTGTATAGTGCGCAGAGATAGGTTTTCGCCTCATTTGCTTTGGTGCTTTCGGCGAAAGCAGTTAACTTTGCGTAGTTTAGACTATCTAATTTCTAGGTATATGATACTTTCCGATTTAAACCATACGGCAACGATTGAAGCGTTGCACCCGGCTTTTAAAATGGTGTTCGATTATGTGCGTACGCACGATTTGCTCTCGGTGCCTGCCGGACGCATTGTGTTGCAAGGCGATGAAGTGTTCCTCAATGTGGACGATGCCACTTTGCGCACCCTCGACGAGCAAATGCTCGAGGCCCATCGCCGTTACATCGACATCCATTTTCCGCTATCGGGCGAAGAAATTGTGGGCTGGCGCTCTATGAGCGAGGTGGTGCTGCCCAGTGTGGAGCCTTTTAACGTGGAGCGCGACTTTGCTTTCTATAAGCAACTTGCTTCCACTTATTTTAGTGTGCAGCCGGGGCAGTTCTACATTATGTATCCCGAAGACGCGCACGCTCCCATCATAGGGCAAGGCACGTTGCGCAAAATTGTAGCGAAGGTGCGATTGCTCGAGGACTGACACACCTAATTAAGCGTAATCACTTCCACCGTGGGCCAAGCGCCTAGGCGGTAAGGCACGCTTCCGCCAATGCCCGTCGACACATAGAGTTGTTGATTTCCCTCAGCGTAGCGTCCGCCCCATTCGGGCATAAACCAAGCTGCGGGTGAGAAACGGCCTATTTGCATTTGCAAAGCATGGGTGTGGCCAGAAAGGGTGAGCTTCACTTGCGGGTGGCTGAGCACCTCGTGGCGCCAATGCCAAGGGTCGTGACTGAGCAACACGATGCAGGCTTTAGAGGAAATGCCTTGAAGTGCTTTCTTGAGGTTGCCCCGTTCAGGGAAGGGCGGTTTGCCCACGTTTTCCACTCCAGCCACATAAAGCGTGTCGTCATTTCGAGTTAGCGCCACATTTTCGTTGAGCAACACGTGCCAACCCATGGCTCTTTGCATGCGCACAATGCGTTCCACTTCGGCCGCTTGCTCTTGAGGCGAAAGGCCGGGTTGGTAGAGGCAATAGTCGTGGTTGCCCAAAATAGAAAGCACTCCATCGGTGGCTCGAAGTTGCTTGAGCGTGCGCAAGTAGGGTAGGGCCTCGTCGGAGGCCGTGTTCACCATGTCGCCCGTGAAGACGATGAGGTCGGGGCGCTGCTTGTTTACACTGTCAACCATCGCTTTCATCACACGGGTAGAACCAGCGTAGGTGCCTAGGTGAATATCGGAAATCTGCACGATTTTATATCCTTTAAATGTCTTAGGCAGTGTGGGCAGCGTGAGGGTGGTGCGCTTGGTTTGCATGCGTTGCCAACCAAAGGCGGTGCCATACACTTGTAGCGCAGCCATGGCTACGGAGAGGCATAAAGCCGTTCGATGAACGTAGGGTAGAGCTTGCTGATGATTCAACGTAAGGCCGCGCCCGATGAGGTCGGTCACCACGAACACGAGTTTGGGCACGGCCACGCAGATGAGCAACACAAAGGCCCATTGCATTAAGAGCGCCACTCGCACTTGGCAAATCATAACGAGCATAAACACGAGCGTCAATAGGGTGGGAAGGGCTAGCAACAAGGTGCGCCACACACCGCTTTGTGTGCGGGTGAAATTCCACCAAATGTAAAGGTCGGGCAGAATGAGCAGAAGCAACAGTAGAAAGAAGAAACGAAACATGAAAGGGGTGTTTAGTTTTTGGGGGTAGCTTTGTGTGTTTAACAGAATAAAGGTTAAGCGTTTGCGGCAAAATGGTTTGCTCAAACTCTTAACCTTTCATTTGTTCGTATGGGGGAAGTGAGCGGCGCTGCAAGCGGCCTCTCGCTTAGGCGTTGTTATTTTGTTGTTCTTGCCACTTTTCGCGGGCAAACTCTTGCATGTCGGTCACGGTGTCTTTTTCGTCCACAATTTCTGTGCCGAGCATGGTTTCAATCACGTCTTCCATCGTGACGATGCCGCGGAAACAGCCATATTCGTCGATGATGATAGAGATGTGCTCTTTCTTGGCTAGCAGTTGCTCCCAAATTTTCGACACGGGGGTAGATTCTTGGAAGGTGAGCACGGGACGCATAATGTCTGACAGGCGAAGGTCGAACTTATCTTCCGACAGTTTCTCTAAAATGGTTTGTCGCAACACGTAGCCTTTGATGTAGTCGTCGTTTTCCTCGTTGAAGACGGGGATGCGTGAGAATTGGCGGAAGGCGTCGTTTTGGTAAAACTCGCGCAAGGTGATGCTTTCTTCGGCAATTTCGGCCACCGAACTGGGGGTCATGATGTCGCGGGCGCAAACGTCGTCGAGTTTGAGCAGATTTTGAATCATGCGATTCTCTTTCTTCTCAAACACGCCCTCTTCGGCTCCCACTGTGACCATGGCCGACACTTCCTCGCGGCTAACCGAGGCTTGCTGTTTTTTGCTCGAAAAGATGTGGGTGATGACTTCCGACATCAGCACCAAGGGGTAGGTGATGATGACCAAAACGTGAATGATGCGGGCGCAGGGAATGGCCATTCGTCGCCAATAGGCAGCACCGATGGTTTTGGGAATGATTTCAGAGAAAACGAGAATGAGCAGGGTGAGAACGGCCGAGGTGGTGGCGAAAACAAAATCGCTATTGCCGAAGGCCACCGCGCTTTGAGCGCCTACGCCAGCGGCACCCACAGTGTGTGAGATGGTGTTGAGCGAAAGAATGGCGGCAATGGGTTTGTCAATGTCTTGCTTGTATTTTTTTAGCAGTGGAGCGCCTTTGCGCCCTTCTTTTTCAAGCATTGAGACGAACGACATGGGTGCTGATAGCAGCACGGCTTCAAGAATGGAACATAAAAATGAGATGCTGAGCGCACCAAAGAGATAGAGGAGTAATAGCCCCATGGAATGTGGAATTAGTGAAACAATAACCCTGTCCCACATAGAGTGTTTTTGTGTGTTGACACAAAGAGTGGTAGTGTGCGGATGCCACAAGGCTAAGAGGTGCTTCTTTTAGGAAAAACAAGGCTCTGCCCGTAGGGCTTTCGCAGGGAGCGGTTGTGCGTGTTTCCTATTCGTAAAAGCTTGACACACCGCAATTTTTCGATTTTGCGTGCAAAGATACGAATAAAACATTAATCAGCCCTTTAAAAAATGATGAAGATTTTGAATATGAGAGGAGAAATGCGCACGGATTGGTTAAGCTATTATGCGATGCACACGGAAAATATAAAAAGAACTCGCAGGAAGCGGCCGTGTAGGCTTCTTCTTGCGAGTTCTTTGTTTGAAATTATGCTTCTATTCGTTTGCTAGAGCCTCAGCCAATTGCTGAAGGGCTTGTATGGTTTCGTCGGAAACGGTGGATGCCACGGTGACAACGGGCTCTACAAAACTGATGTTTTTCATCTGCTCCATTGTTTCGCGCATTTTCTTGGCAGCGAAGGGAGCCCATGAGCCGTTTTCAATAAAGGCCACTTTGCGGTTTTGGAAGTTTTTCATCTTTAGGTGAAGCAGAAAATCTTCCATCACGGGCATCACTCCCGCATCGTAGGTGGGGGCGGCCAACACGAGGCGGTCGTAGCGGAAGGCGTCTTCAATGGCTTCGGCCATGTCGTCGCGTCGAAGGTCGCTCACGCTCACCTTTATGCCTTTGGCTTTAAGCTGTTCGGCCAACTTTAAGGCAGCTTCTTCGGTGTTGCCGTGTAGTGAGCAGTAGGCTATGAATACGCCCTCGGTTTCGGGTCGGTAGCTGCTCCAGGTGTCGTAGAGTGAGAGGTAGGGGGTGAGGTCGCCCGTGAGCACGGGGCCGTGTAGCGGACAGATGGTTTTGATTTCAAGGCCTGCAAGTTTTTTAAGCACGGCCTGCACTTGTGCGCCATATTTGCCCACAATGTTGAAATAGTAGCGACGTGCTTCGCAAGCCCATCCGTCGGGGTCGTCGTAGCTGAGCGCTCCAAACTTTCCGAAAGCGTCGGCTGCAAAAAGCACTTTCTCCGTTTGTTCATACTCCATCATCACCTCGGGCCAGTGCACCATGGGTGCGGTGAAGAACTGCAGCGTGTGTGTGCCTAGGCAGAGCGTGTCGCCATCTTTCACCAAAAGGGTGCGTTCTTGGGGCAGTTGGGTGTGGAAGAAGCGGGTGATGAGTTGGTTGGCTTTGGCTGTGCACACCACTTGGGCTTCGGGATAGGTGTCGAGCAGAAGTTTTACGTTGGCAGAGTGGTCGGGCTCCATGTGGCTCACGATAAGGTAGTCGGGTTGGCGGCCGTTGAGTTCTTTCTTTAGGTTGGCCATCCATTCCTCGGTGCATCGGGCATCGATGGTGTCGAGCACGGCTATTTTCTTGTCGAGAATGACATAGGAGTTATAGGAAATGCCGTGGGGAATGACGTATTGTCCTTCAAAAAGATCGAGTTCGTTGTCGTCAGCCCCAATGTATTTAATGTGGTCTGCAATGGTTATTTCTTTCATTTCCTTGAGTTTTGTGGTTGTGATTTTTATGCAAGGGCAAAATTACTTATTTCTGGTTGTACTTTGTTGTTGTTGCTCTCTGTTTTTTTTAGTTAGATATAAGAGTGGTTCTATCTAAACTAAAAGAGTATAGAAAGATGACAAAACGTATTTGCCTATTTAACAAAGGTGCTTTAGAGAAAGAAGAAAGCGCATAATTCAACAACAAAGGTTGAACTATGCGCTTTTATATTCTTACAGAAATGACCCACTCAATGGGGGCGACGCAGCCCGCGTCGGCACTAGAAGAAACGCTAGAAGCCTAACCTAAGTGAAAAGGATTACCTGTTTGCCTGAAATGTTGCGTTTCTTTGAGTGATGCTGTTTCTGTTAATAAGCAATTTTACATGCGCTCGTGGAAAGAACGAGAGATTACTTCGAGCTGATGTTCGCGAGAAAGTTTCACGAAGTTTACAGCGTAACCGCTCACACGGATGGTGAGTTGCGGATACTTCTCGGGGTGCTCCATAGCGTCTTCAAGCATTTCGCGGTTGAGCACGTTCACATTCAAGTGGTGTGCGCCCTTGGTGAAGTAGCCGTCCATCATGGTCACGAGGTTCTCCACACGCTCCTCGGCAGTGCGGCCTAAACTTTGAGGCACGATGCTGAAGGTGTTAGAGATGCCATCTTGCGAGTCGCGATAGCGAAGCTTGGCCACAGAAGCCAACGAGGCTACAGCACCGCTCTTGTCGCGACCGTGCATGGGGTTGGCACCGGGAGCGAAAGCCACGCCAGCAGCACGTCCGTCGGGGGTGGCACCCGTTTTCTTACCATACATCACGTTTGAGGTGATGGTGAGAAGTGAAAGGGTGGGTTGAGCGTGCTTGTAAACGGGGAGTTTCTTCAGCTCTTCGTCGAAGTAGTAAACGAGGTCTACGCCGAGGTGGTCTACACGGTCGTCGTTGTTGCCGAAGCAGGGGAACTCGCCATCGATGTCGAACGATTCAGTCAAACCGATGTCGTTGCGCTTAGCGGTTACCTTGGCATATTTGATGGCCGAGAGTGAGTCGATGGCGATGGAAAGACCTGCGGCACCGTAGGCAATGTTGATGCTGGGGTTGGTGTCGATAAGAGCCATCTGTGCCTTCTCGTAGTAGTATTTGTCGTGCATGTAGTGAATGATGTTCATGGCATCATTATAGATGCGGGCAATTTGCTTCAGCACGAGCTTGTAGTTTTTCAACACCTCATCGTAGTTGAGCACGTCGGATGTGAGTGTGGGAATGCCCTCGAGCATCACCGTACCCGTTTTCTCACAACGGCCGCCGTTGATGGCGAGCAGCAAGGCCTTGGCCAAGTTGCAACGTGCACCGAAGAATTGAATTTGCTTACCAATGGCTTGGTATGACACGCAGCAAGCAATGCCGTAGTCGTCTTCACCACGCACTTCACGCATCAACGTGTCGTTTTCATATTGAATGGAAGAGGTGTCTACGCTGACCTTGGCGCAAAATTCCTTCCAACCCTCAGGCAGTTCGGGGCTCCAAAGCACGGTGAGGTTGGGCTCGGGCGAGGGGCCGAGGTTGTAGAGGGTTTGCAAGAAACGGAATGAGGTTTTCGTTACCTTGAGCGTGCCGTCGTTGAAACGGCCACCGAGCGATTCGGTTACCCAAGTGGGGTCGCCAGCGAAAATTTCGTTGTAAGCGTCCATGCGGAGGTGGCGCACCATGCGGAGCTTCATCACAAACTGGTCGATGAGTTCTTGAGCGAAGGTTTCGTCGATGAGGTTGTGCTTGAGGTCGTGCTCAATGTAGATGTCGAGGAATGAAGAAACATTACCGAGCGACATGGCGGCACCATCTTGCTCTTTCACGGCAGCGAGATAGGCCATGTAAACCCACTGCACGGCTTCTTGTGCGTTTTGAGCGGGACGGCCCAATTCGAGGCCGTAGTATTCGCCCATCACCTTCATTTCTTTCAACGCCTTGATTTGCTCAGCCACCTCTTCGCGCAAACGAATGCGCTCGTCGGTCATGGGGCTGCCAATGGCTTGCTTGTCGGCCTCTTTGGCCTCAATCAAGCGGTCGATGCCGTAAACGGCCAAACGGCGATAGTCGCCAATCACACGGCCACGGGCATAATTATCGGGCAAACCGGTGAGGAAACCTAAGGAACGGAAACGACGAATTTCCTCGGTGTAAACGTCGAACACGCCATCGTTGTGAGTTTTGCGATAGTGAGTGAAAATGTCCTTCACGTGTTCGTTCACAGGGTGGCCTTGCTGAGCGCAAGCCTTCTCCACCACCTTAATGCCGCCAAAGGGCTTAATGGCACGTTTGAGCAGTTCGTCGGTTTGAAGGCCCACGATGAGTTCGTTCTCCTTATCGATATATCCAGCCTTGTGTGAGCTGATGGTTGACACCGTGTCGGGGTCGAGCGAGCGCACGCCACCATTGGCACGCTCTTCTTCGAGTGCCTGCAGGCAGATGTTCCAAAGTTTGCGTGTGCGGTCGGTCGGACCAACCAAGAAAGAGGCATCTCCTTCATAAGGAGTGATGTTACGCTTCACGAAATCGGTAACATTGATTTGCTCTGTCCAAAGTCCTTTAATAAAGTCCATTGTTGTGTATTGGGGTTTAAGTTTACTAATCGGAGCCATCAAATCGACCTATCTAGCCCTACAAAAATGGCTATGATAGAGGGATGCGATCGCTTCCTCATTTTATGTTTCTAGTGTGAGTGTAAGTAAAAATAAAAGCTTGCAACGTTCGTGCTGTTTGTAAGCTTGTCCTGTTTCTTTGTGCAAAGTTAGGGCTTTTAAGGCGTATTTGCAAATTTCGCATTGGTTTTATTAACCATTTTGTAACAAATGTAAGCGTTAGAAAGGTGGAGTTTGCAATTTATTATTTTGCAAAATGCATTCTAAGGTTTTAAGCATAAGTAGATAATCAAAATTATTTTTATATAACGAATGGGATAATTACCAATGCGGGCTGAAAGCCCAATGTATGCACCTAGCCCAGGGCAAGCGAAGCGGCGCCCTGGGTTA
>CAVKKI010000048.1:0-14249 GCA_963656725.1 Oribacterium sp.
CCGCTTTGCTTGCCCTGGGCTAGGTGCAACCATTGGGCTTTCAGCCCGCCCTTAATGAAAAGAGTTGTGCAATGTGGCTCAATAAAACGCTCGCATAGCTTTTGCGGTGTGTTCATTTTCCACTATCTTTGCAAAACCTAAACCACACGCCTTTTTGTGTGGGTATCTTCAAAAAATAATCACATGAAAAAACTGCTCTCTTTGCCCCCCAATGTGGTGGGTTCGTTCCACCAGATTACGGGCTTGAGCCCTAAAGAATATTACTGCACCTCCGACCCCGCCAACCAAAAGCTCGGTAGCGGAGGCGGCACGGCTTGGCTCTTGGCCTCGGCCCAAGCCGATGAAGCGCCCAGTGCCGACTTCGACCAATGGTTGGCCAGAGAAAAACGCGTGTTGCTGCATGCCGGTGGACAAAGTCGCCGACTGCCCGCCTATGCCCCCAGCGGCAAGGTGCTCACCCCCATCCCCGTGTTTCGTTGGGCCCGTGGGCAGCGCTTCGACCAAACGCTGCTCGACCTGCAAATGCCCCTTTACGAAAGCATTCTGCAAAAAGCCCCCCAAGGGCTGCGCACGCTCATTGCCAGTGGCGACGTGTTGCTGCGCGCCAAAGAGCCGTTGCAAGAAATTCCCGATGCCGACGTGGTGTGCTACGGTCTGTGGGCCGACCCCACGCAAGCCTCGCATCACGGTGTGTTCTTAATGAACCGCAACACCCCCGGCCAACTCGACTTTATGCTGCAAAAGCCCACCACTGAGCAACAAGCCCAACTTATGCCCACCCACCTCATGCTGATGGACATTGGCGTGTGGTTGCTCAGCGACAAGGCCGTGCAGCGGCTCATGCAGCGCACGGCTCCGAAGGCCGATTCCGCTCGGTGTGCCACGCCCGGTGGACACGAACTAGCTGCTCCTTCGGCCTATGACCTTTACAGCGATTTCGGCTGCGCCCTCGGTTGCAATCCCTCGCAGCCCGACTCGTTGCTTAGCGACTTGAAAGTGGCCATTTTGCCCCTGCCCGGTGGCGAGTTTTACCACTACGGCACAGGGCCTGACATGATTAGTTCGTCGGTGGCCATTCAAAACTTGGTGAAAGACCAACGCCTCATTCTGCAAAAAGGCGTGAAACCGCAGACCTCCGTGTTCACCCAAAACGCTCAGCTCATTAACCGTCCCACCATCAGCACCGCGAACGTGTGGATGGAGAATGCCTATGTGGGCGAGCATTGGCACTACGCCAGCGAGCACATTCTCACAGGCATTCCCCAAAACCAATGGCACATCACGCTGCGTTCGGGCCAGTGTGTTGATGTGGTGCCTATTGGCGACACGGCCTATGCGCTTCGTCCCTATGGTTTTGACGATGCCTTCCGTGGCGACGTGACGCAGCCCCACACCTTATATATAGGTCAGCCCGTCACTCAATGGCTTGCCGCCCGTGGCATTCAGCCCGAAGAACTCGGAGCGACCCACGACCTGCAAGCCGCTCGCCTCTTCCCCGTGAGCGATGACCTCGACCAACTGGAGCGTTTGCTGCAATGGTTCCTCAGTGAAGAACCGCAAGTCAGCGTGACCGAAGAATGGCGAAAACTGCCCCGCTATTCGGCCGACGAACTCTCCATCCACGCCAATTTGCCCCGCCTCTTCGCTCAACGTAAAACCCTGCAAGCCGAAACCATCCCCTTGGTGGCTAGCAACTGGCAGCGCAGCGTGTTCTATCAAGTCAATTTGAAGGACATGGCGCAGAAGTATGCCACCCATCAATGGCCATTGCCCACGGCCCTGCCGCCAACCGCCCCGTTGCTCACCCGCATTCACGATGCCATGTTTCGTGCCGAAGTGGAGCGTAGCGTTCAACCCGAACAAGCTGCTGCTCACGAGCAAGAAGCCTTTTCGCTGCTGCGTGAAGGATTGACCGAGAATGTGCTTTGCCACAAAAGCACGCCCCACATCACCACCTATGCCGACCAGATTGTGTGGGCGCGCAGCAGTGTGCGTATTGATGTGGCCGGAGGTTGGACCGACACGCCGCCCTATAGCCTTATTTCAGGCGGCAATGTGGTGAACTTGGCCATTAATCTCAACGACCAACCGCCTTTGCAGGTGTATGTGAAGCCTTGCAAAGAGCCCGTGGTGATTTGCCGCTCTATCGACCTCGGAGCCATGGAGCGCATTGAAACCTACGACGAACTGCAACAATATAATAAGGTAGGGTCGCCCTTCTCCATTCCCAAAGCCGCGCTCACGTTGGCCGGTTTCTTGCCCCCCTTCAGCACCGAAAGCTATGGCAGTTTGCGTCAGCAGCTCGAAGCCTTTGGCTGTGGTTTGGAAATTACGTTGCTAGCCGCCATTCCCGCAGGGTCGGGCCTTGGCACGAGCAGCGTGTTGGCCGCCACGGTGCTTGCGGCGCTGAGCGATTTCTGCGGCCTAGGGTGGGACAAAAACGAAATCTGCAACCGCACGCTCGTGCTTGAACAGTTGCTCACCACAGGTGGCGGCTGGCAAGACCAATATGGCGGTGTGTTGCCCGGTGTGAAGTTGCTGCAAACTTCGGTGGGCTTCGACCAAAACGCGGTGGCGCGATGGCTGCCCGACACGCTCTTCACCCATCCCGACTTCCGTCCCTGTCACTTGCTCTATTACACCGGCATTACCCGAACCGCCAAAAACATTTTGGCCGAAATTGTGCGCGGCATGTTCCTCAACAACACGCGTCACCTTGCCTTGCTCGACGGCATGAAGCAACACGCCCTCACCATGTTCGACACGCTGCAAACCAACAACCTGGCGCAATATGGCCGAATGGTGCGTGCCACTTGGGAGCAGAATAAGGCACTTGATGCCGGCACTAACCCCGAAGCCATTGAAGCATTGTGCCGAGAGGTAGACGATTTGTGCTATGGCTACAAGCTGCCCGGTGCTGGCGGCGGTGGGTTCATGTATATGGTGGCCAAAGATGCCGAGGCGGCTCAACGCATTCGCAAACAACTCACCGAGCATCCGCTCAACGCTAATGCACGCTTCGTGGAGATGAGCATCTCAACACAAGGGTTGCAGGTGAGCCGCAGCTAAAAGCTTCTTCCTCCCCAATGAATTTTCTTCATTCCTCTTGAATGAAGTGAAGAAACAATAAAGAAAAAGTAGAAAAGCAAGAAAGAAATGAAACGCTTATTCTCATCGGCCTTGTGGCTGCTTTCGAGTTTGGCAATGCCTGCTTTGGCGCAGCAACAAGTGGCCATATTCTCTATTAACGACTTTCACGGCGCTTTTGTGCGCAATGACCACAAAGGCATAGTGGGCGCTCCCTCTGTGTGGCAAACGCTCGATTCGCTCAAGCAAGTCTATCCCGTGAACCTCACCGTGTCGGCAGGCGACAATTTCGGCGGCAGTTATTTCTATAACGCCACCAAGGGCGCTCTGCTCCCCGTGTTTTTCAACGACCTCGGCATTCAACTCTCGGCCGTGGGCAACCACGAGTTCGACGACGGCCAACGCTCGCTAGCCGATAAATGGGCCACCTCGCCCCTACGCCCCAACGATTGGGACATCACCTATGTTTGTTCTAACGTGCGCAGCACCGAAACGGGCGCTGTGCCGCAGTTTGCCCAGCCCGTGGCCTCTGTGCCCCTCACATTGCCCGACGGACGCACCCTGCGCGTGGCCTTTGTGGGCTTGATAGCCTCGTCCACCCCGCAGCAAGCCAGTGTGCGCAAGTTGGCCGGACTGACTTTTGACGGACGCTACGACCAGGTGCTCGACTCGGTGATGAAATTGCCCGAGGGTAACCTTGTGCAAGACGCTAACCTGCGCTTCTTGCTCACCCACAACGGCACGAAAATGAATGCCTCCGGTCAGCCCGAATGGGACGATAAAGACGCTCAAAATCTGCAAAAAATAAACAGCCCCTTGTGGCATGGCATTCTCTCCTCTCACAGTCACAACCCCGTGTGTGGGCGCATCAACGAGGCCCACTATCCTGTGGTGCAGGGCAAATGGCACGCTGACTACATCAGCATGCTGCTTTGCACGCTCGACTCGGCCACGCTGCAAGTGACGAGTGTGGAGCCGCGCCTCATTCGCGTCACTCCCAAATCGCACCTTGAGGCCGGTCCGGCCCGACTGCAAGCGCAGATTGACTCGCTGCTGCAACACACCACCACGCAAGGCGGCACACCCATTGGCACAGTGCTCACCACCGCCGTTCACAACATGGTGCACGACCGCAGCGATAAATATCGGCAAAGTGAAGTGGGCACCCTGGTGTGCACGGCCTATGCCGAAGCCTATCGACAGGCGGCGGGTTTGACCGACGACGTGCCCGTTATAGGCTGCAGCCACTTCGGCAGCATTCGTGCCGGCTTTAGCAAAGGGCCGCTCTCTGTGCTTGATGTGGGCGAGGCATTGCCTTTCTCTAATGCGCTAAAAGTGTTTTCTTTAACGGGCAAGCAGTTGATGGAACTGATGGAGTTTGGTTTGCACAATCAGCGTTACGGCTGGATTCAAGTGGGCAATTTGCAAGCTACCACCGATGCCGACCGTCACGTCACGGCGCTTACTTATGTGAGTCCGCAAGGCAAGCGGGTGGAACTGCTGCCTAAGAAAAAATATTTCCTCGTGGCCGACGAATTTATGACCACGGGCGGCGATGGTTATTCTCCCTCTTTCTTCCCCACTAAACAATTGGTGAAGGTGACGGATATGCCCGCTACGACGGATGCGTTTATTAATTATTTGCGACAGCAGGAGAGGGTGGGGGAATAGTTTCTTCTTGCTTCTTCTTGATTTAAAAGGGGAATTGCTCCTTGCGTTTGTGCTGATGCTTTTGGAGCTTGTGCTGATTGTTTTTGGCGCTTGCGATGATTGCTACTAGCGTTTCTGCTTGCGCCGACGCGGGACGCGTCGCCCCCACTGACTGTTAGCGTTTCTTCTAAATTTAAAAAAATCTTTTTCCTTTGGCTTTATTTTCCCTTCCTCCAGGTTCGCCGCAAAGCGACCTCAACCTTTCGATGTTTTTTGGCGGAGCCGACCCTAATTCCGCCTACTTCACCCGAACGCTAGCCCCCGAATGGGCCAAGCAAAGCGGGGTGCAGCTCACTTGGCCCCACGTCCAAACCGATTGGGCCTATATGCTCGATGAAGTGACCGACTGCTATTTGCACCTGGCCTACGAAATAGCTACGCGTCAAACGTTGCTCATCGTTACGCCCCATGTGGCCGAGGTGAAGGCACTGCTCGACGAGAAACTGCCCAAGCGCGCCACGCAAAACATTCTTTATAAAGAGTGCGCCACCAACGACACTTGGGCGCGCGACCACGGCTTTCTTACCGTCACTTCAAGCGAGGGCGCCGAACTGCTCGACTTCCGTTTCAACGGCTGGGGCGGAAAGTTTGAAGCGCAGCTCGACAATGCCATCAACAAGCAATTGGTGGAGGGCGAACACCCCGTGTTGAAGGGCAAGTATGTGGATTGCCTCGATTTTGAACTTGAAGGCGGAAGCATTGAGACCGATGGTCTGGGCACGTTGCTCACCACTAGCGAATGCTTGCTCAATCCCAACCGCAACGCTCAATTCAACAAAGAGCACAAAGAGGCATTGCTGAAGGAGCGACTTGGCGTGGAGCGTGTGTTGTGGCTCGACCACGGCTACTTGGCTGGCGATGACACCGACTCGCACATCGACACCTTGGCTCGCCTTTGCCCCAACGACACGATTGTTTATGTGAAATGTTCTGACCCTAATGACGAGCATTTTGAGGCGCTGCAGGCCATGGAGCAACAATTGCACGAGTTTACCACCGCCGAGGGCAAGCCCTATCGACTGTTGCCGTTGCCCATGGCAAGCGCTGTGTTCGACGCTGATGGCAACCGGCTGCCCGCCACTTACGCCAACTATCTCATTCTAAACGATGCAGTGCTTTATCCCACCTACAAGCAACGCGAAAACGACGAAAAAGCCGCTCAGGTGCTCCGCAAGGCTTTCCCCACTCGCGATGTGGTGGGCGTGGACTGCTGCGCGCTCATCGAGCAACACGGTTCGCTGCATTGCGTCACGATGCAATACCCTGCGGGGGTGATGAATAAGCCTCTTGAGGAGGAATGATGGCCTGTGGACTTGACGAATAGCCTAATGAGTTTTATGAATAACCTCATGGGCTTGATAAACTCTAATAATCAATAATTCTTTATTTCGAAACCAATGTCACAACATACGTTGAAAGTGGGCCTGGTGCAGCAAACGTGTAGCGCCGATGTAGAGGCCAATAAGCAGAAACTGGCCGCAAACATTGCCCAAGTGGTGCAACAAGGGGCCGAACTGGTGGTGTTGCAAGAACTGCACAACTCGCTCTATTTCTGCCAAACCGAAAATACGCAACTTTTCGATCTTGCCGAACCCATTCCTGGGCCTTCCACTGAATTTTATGGTGAAATAGCTCGCCGCTACGGCATTGTGCTGGTCACTTCGCTTTTTGAGCGCCGAGCAGCAGGGCTTTATCACAACACGGCCGTGGTGTTTGAAAAAGACGGGGCGATTGCCGGAAAATATCGCAAAATGCACATTCCCGACGATCCTGCCTATTATGAAAAATTCTACTTCACCCCCGGCGACTTTGGTTTCCACCCCATCGAAACCTCAGTGGGCAAGTTGGGCGTGCAGGTGTGTTGGGATCAATGGTATCCCGAGGGAGCGCGCCTCATGGCATTGCAAGGTGCCGAATTGCTCATCTATCCCACCGCGATTGGCTATGAAAGCAGCGACACCCCCGAGGAGCAGCAGCGCCAACGTGAGGCTTGGACCACCGTGCAGCGCGGTCATGCCGTGGCTAATGGTTTGCCCGTGATTGCCGTGAACCGCACGGGACATGAAGATGACCCCTCAGGACAGACAAACGGCATCGATTTCTGGGGCTCAAGTTTTGTGGCCGGGCCACAGGGCGAATTACTTCACCGCTCGTCCATCAACGAAGAAGAGAATGTGGTGGTGGAAATCGACTTACAGCGCAGCGAAAACGTGCGCCGCTGGTGGCCTTTCCTTCGCGACCGCCGCATTGAGGAGTTTGCTCCGTTGAGCAAACGTTTTATTGATTAGCTTTCTGCTAATAGACTTCTTGTTTCTCTTAGCAACAAAATGCAAAAAATAAAGGGTGAAACCGCCAAGACAGAACGCGGCTTCACCCTTACTTCATCTAACTTAGTTTCTGTGTGGTTGTCTTAACTTGTTTATGTGTTGAATTTTTGTTTGTGTGTTGACGGGGGGCGTGTTATTGAATGCCCCTAGTTGTTAGTAGTTCATTTCTCCGTTATCGTCCACCGTGTCTTCTTCTTCCACATCGGCAAAGTTGTAGCTTTCACCGTGTTGACTGATGTCGAGGCCCAGACGCTCGCTTTCGCGACTTACACGCATGGGAATCATTTTGTTAACCACCCAGTAGAGCAGCATGCTCATGGCAAAGGTGTAGACAAACACGATGACGATGGCCAAGAGGTGATAAAGGAACACTACGAAACCCTCCCAAGTGCCGGCAATCAAACCTTCTTGAATGAAGATGCCCGTGAGCACGGTACCAATGATGCCGCCTGTGCCGTGAGTGGGGAACACATCGAGCGCATCGTCGAGACGCGAGGAGCGGTCGCTCCAGTGACAGGCACAGTTGCAGATGATGGTGGTGATGAATGAGATGAAGAGACTCTGACCTACGCTAACGTAACCCGCTGAGGGGGTAATAGCCACCAAACCTACCACAGCGCCCACTGCGGCTCCCATGGCCGAGGCTTTGCGGCCCATCATGGCATCGAAGAAAATCCAAGTGAGCATGGCCGTGGCGCAAGCCGTGTTGGTGTTTAAGAAGGCCTTCACTGCCACTTCGTCGGCATGCAGCGATGAACCGGCGTTGAAGCCGAACCATCCCAACCATAAGAGGGCAGCACCCAACACCACGTAAGGAATGTTGGCGGGAGCGTCGTTGTGTTCAGGTCTGCTGCGCTTGCCCAAAAAGATGGCGCCAGCCAAAGCCGCCACTCCCGAAGAGGCATGCACCACAATGCCACCGGCAAAGTCGACCACGCCCCACTGATGAAACAGTCCGTCGGGGTGCCAGGTGCAATGAGCCAAGGGGCAGTAGATGAAGAGGCAGAATAAAATCATGAACACGAGATAGGCAGAGAACTTTACGCGTTCGGCAAACGACCCCGTGATGAGTGAAGGCGTGATGATGGCAAATTTCATCTGAAACAATGCATAGAGTGCCAAGGGAATGGTGGGGGCAAGCAACTCGTGCGTTTTGGCACCTACTCCTTTAAACATAAAGAAGGTGAGCGGATTGCCTAGCACGCCACCAATGTCGTCGCCAAACGACAGACTAAAGCCTATCACCACCCAAAGCACGCTAATTACGCCCATGGCGATGAAACTTTGCAGAATGGTGGAGATGACATTCTTTTTGCCCACCATGCCGCCGTAGAAAAACGACAGTCCGGGCGTCATCATCAACACGAAGATGGTGGCGGTGATCATCCAAGCCACGTCGGCTGTGTCGATCTTCGCATCGGGTGTCCATAGTTCAGCCGTGTCGGGCAAGAATGCGCCGCACACGCATACCATGCTGATGAGTAACATGAAAATTAACCACTTTCTCTTAAATCTTTTCATAGTTCACGTTTGTTTCTAAAGCCAATCCCCGAAGGGGCTGACATTGTGTAATGTTTAGTTTGTGTCTTGCTTTACAAGGGCAAAGATAAAAACTTTATTTTAAATCAGAAAGATATTTCTACATTATTTTTACTTACACTTTGTTTTGTAATGCGTTGTTTGCATAACACTTTGTTTGCTTTCTTTGTTTATTGCCTTGCTTTTTGAAAAAGTCTTGCCTGTTCGTTACCCCTCCTCCCCAAAAAACATTCGCGCCATTAAGAACAAAATAAAAAAGAACCTGTGCAAAAACTGCACAGGTTTGAACTAATTAAAAAGAGAAGGGTAGTTTGAAATGCAAGTTTTCCCTTACTATATATAATAAGGAGTATCTCTAAAACTCGTAGGCGATTTTGTCGGCCCCAGCTCTTTTCAGTTTTTCCACATCGTGATTGCCCCAAGCCACACCGATGCAGCAGCCAGCGTGGGCATTGCGGCCCATCTCGATGTCGAAGGTGGTGTCGCCAATTACGGTGGTGTCTTGAGGCAGCACGTTGGTTCGGTCGTAGAGAGTGAGCACGGGGGTGGGGTCGGGCTTGTGCGTATTGACGTCTTCGCAAGCCACAATGTGGTCGATGTAGGGACGGATGCCTAGTGTGTGGCACATGTCGTCGACCGAGTCGTGGCCACGACTTGTGGCAATGCACACAAACTGTCCGCGCTCGTGTTCACGGCGCATCTCATCGGCCACTCCCTTGAAAAGTTCCACCCCAAGGCGGCCTATTTGGTCGAATATCTCCTTATAAGTGGCGGTGGCTTGCTCCACTTCTTTCGACCCCTCGGCAAGATGAGCCAGTTGGGCAATGCTTGTGGAGAGTGGAAGACCAATGGTGGCGCAAATTTCGGCAGGCGTGGGCACGGGATAGCCGCATTGCTCAAAGGTGCGCGTCATGGTGCGCACAATGCCTTGAGAAGTGTTGGCAATGGTGCCGTCGAAATCCCACACCACCATTTCGCGTCGCTGCGTGTAGGTAATGCTCACTCCCTGACCATCGAAACCCGTGATGGGAGGCACACATTTCGTGAGCCGCACTTCCACCTCGCGAAGCAAGCGAAAAGTGTGAATAAGCGCCTTTGCAATGCGTGCCGCCACATGCTCTAGCAGTTGCGAGGGCTGGTCCATTTGTTGCTTTACCACTTCGTAAACGGTGGCATAGTTAATAGTGGCCTCTAGCTCATCGCGATAGAGGGCGTTGTGGGCTTGAGCGGCGTCGAGCTGAAGTTGTAAACTAATTTCAAATTCGCCACCTATAAGTCTTTCTTGTTCCATCACTCCGTGGTAAGCTAGAAAGCGAAGTCCATTCAGCGAGATGTGGAGTGAAGAGGTGTTTTCAATAACGTGCGACATAGATTATGATTTTTCTTCTTCAAATTTCACCGCAAAATTAGCATATTCCCCGCTATCTGGCAAATCAATTTCGTAAGTTGCGTTGAGAACGAATTAACTGCCCAAATAGCGCCTTAAATCACCTAAATCGCTAGTTCGAGGGGGGGTAATTTAAAATTAGTGGCTAAAAAACGTGTTAAAATGCTTGACATGTCATATAAATTCGTACATTTGCTCAATCAAATACTTGAAGCCTCATTAACTAGTCCTTTTACAGTCTATGTCAAGAAATCTACCTGATGAAATAGAAAAAAGCGAAAAACGCACGATGAACACACATCGCGATTTTGTGTGGCTTAGCCAAAAAGTGCAAGTCACGATGGGGGAATACATCAGTCCCACCACACTGAAGCGCTTGTGGGGTCATCAAAAGGACTATAATCATCCCAGTGCCTACACGCTCAATTTCCTCTCGCGCTACTTGGGCTATGCCGACTACGACACCTTCTTAAATGATGAGCCCGAAGAGAACGTGCCGAGCAACATGCTCACCGACTGCTACATGACGGCCAACCTTAGCGTGGGCGACCGCTTGCAGATTAGTTGGCAACCCGACCGTGTGATATTGGTAAACTATAAAGGCAACGACACTTTTGAGGTGGTAGAAGCAGTGAATTGCAAAATCTCCGTGGGCGACACATTCAAAATTGCTGCCCTGGTAAATGGCGAAACGCTGACTTTGGGCGGACTCATTCACAACGGACAAGGCCCCTACGTTTACCTCATTGGTAAACAAGGTGGCGTGAGCATTGAGCCTGTTGCCACAGAGGGGGAGGAATAAGGTTTCACTCCCTCCATTCCTTTTTTGTTTAAAGGTAGTTTAATATAAATTGCTACTAAGAAATTTTAGTGCAGTGCTAATGCAACAACAGTCATTGCATAAATAGCCCTCCTAAAGAAAAAGCTAAATATCGTTCATGGAAAACGACGGAGCATCCGAAATATTTTGTTTTGACGAACAACAACTCAGCCACACCTACACCGACTTCGAGGTGATACACTCTGGCCCCAATTCCCTAGTGATGCGGGCCAAGCGCGAGGGTAAATGGTGGACGCTGAAGTGCGTGGGTAAGGGTTGTCAAAACATTGAGATGTTTCGTCAGTTGCAGCAAAAAGAGTTCGACATTCAGTCCACACTCCATCACCCACACATTGCGCAAGTTTTCAAAATGGAATTTGTTGAGGACTATGGCCAGTGCATTGTGATGGAATGGGTGGACGGACAAAACTTGCGCCAATGGCTCGCCACCCATCCACGTCGAAGCGAGCGCTTGCGGGTGTTTAACCAGTTGCTTAGCGCTCTCGACTATTTACATAAACATCAGGTGGTGCATCGCGATCTCAAGCCCGAGAACGTGATGGTGACGCATAATGGAAACAACGTAAAACTCATTGATTTTGGTTTGGCCGACACCGATTATTACACCGAGCTAAAGCAACCTTCGGGCACCGTGGGCTATATGGCGCCAGAGCAAGCCACTAACCGCATCACCGATTGCAGCAACGACATTTATAGTTTAGGCCGCCTCCTCTTCGACTTGCAATTAGGTCGCCTTTACAACGTTTTAGCAAAGCATTGCACTCAACCTAAAGAGCAACGCCCTCAAACCATAGCCGACGTAAAGCAATTCCTTGCCCGCCGCCGTCGCCTTCGTAATCTTTGGCTCAGCCTTGCGGCCATCGTAGTGATAACCTTAGCAGTATGGGGAGTTTATCAAGTGCAAGAATATAATGGCCGGCCACGCTATCAAGAAGTGGCACAATTCCGAGTGGTCAATGTGAAATACACCTCATGGGGTGGACTAGTAGTTTCGGCGAAACTCTGTGCGATGAAAGAAAAGCAATTGTCCATTCCCGCCACGGTGAGCAACAGAGGCATAGATTATAGAGTGACAGAATTAGGTTTCGACAGTTTCCGCAACGACACCTTGCTTCAATGCTTATATGTGGAAACTCCTGATACAGACTTTCTTGCCATACTCAAAGGCTCTTTTAAGGGCTGCACCGATTTGCGCGACATCTATTTCGACCATAACACTTCGCTGGTAAGAATAGGCTCGGATATGTGGCCTTGTAGCATCGACGATGTTTTCGATGCTCACCATTTCAACGACGTCACCATTCATGTGCGCTCTCGCTTGCTCCCCGCCTTCCGCCAAAGCGAATGGCGAAAGTTTAAACACATTGAATCGTTTTAATCAGATGGATAAGGGTGGTCCTAAAAATTCTGATTTCAGAATGATTAGAACCACCCTAAATCAATTTTGATTACCTAACAAGCAGAAAACTTTTCTGCTTTTTTGTTGCATTCTTACGACTTAGATTTCCACTGTTTTAGATAAGTATCTGTCTGTTGCTCTGAACCGTTATTCTAATTGGCGTACATCGGTCGATAGACGATCGTACACCGACCGATGAACGATCGTACACCGACCGTTGTACGGCCGTACACCGACCGATGTACACCGATTTCATTCACCATTCATAACCGGCAAAAAGTCTGCGGTGAAATTGCTTCAATCGAGAAATACATCGAAAATGAACCTTATAGAACCACTCTATGCAATGGAAAAGACATGAATTCAGAGCGTCTTTGCTCATTGGGGTAGATCAACAAAAAGAAAAGAGCGAAGACTTTCAAAATCTTCGCTCTTTTTCGTGACCTCGAAGGGATTCAAACCCTTGACCTTCAGAACCGGAATCTGACGCTCTATTCAGCTAAGCTACGAGGCCTACGTTTTTATTTAAAGGGAGGTAAGCACCCTTTCGTTAGTGAGTTAGCTTTGCAAAGGTACGCATTAATTTTGGGTTAGGCGGCATTCAGTGAGGCAAAAGACAAAATTAATCTTCGTCAGAAAAGTTTAGACGACTTCTATATTTTGCGGAAATCGCTGGGTGAACAACCCTCTATGTTTTTAAAGTATTTGCCCAAAAAACTTTGGTTGGGGAAGTTCATTTCTTGTGCTATCTCTTTGATAGAAAGAGAAGAGTCTTTGAGTAGTTGCTTAATCTCAATCATTGAGAGGGTGGTGAGCCATTGTCCTGCGGTGCGTCCGCTCACTTGTTTCACCACTTCCGAGAGGTGTTTGGGGGTCATGCAAAGCTCGCTGCTATACCACTCCACGCTGCGCTCTTGCTTGAAATGAGCTGAGGCTAAACGAATGAATTGGTCGAAAACGGCATACGAGCGATTCTGCACGCTATCGTCGACTAATGGGGCTCGGGTGTCGAGCAAACTGCATATTTCAAAATAGAAAGCACGCACTAGGGCAATGGTGGAGTCACGCTGGTAGCGTCCCGATTTGCGAGCTAAATGGCGGCGTATCAAAGCATAGCAATCTTCAATCCACCCCTCCTCTTCTTGACTCAACTTCACCACGGGGCGTTCCATTAAGTAAAGCAGATAGGGCCACATGCGGTTGAGGCCCACAATGCAGTTTTGGGCAAACGGACGCGACATAAGCACGGCCTTGGCGCGGAAGTTTGTGTCGATGCTTTCTTCGCGGAAAATTTGCTCGCCAAAAGAAATGAGCAAATCGCCCTTTTGCATGTGCTGTTTGCGCTCGCCAATGGTGAAACTCACTTCGCCATCTGTGCATAAGGCAATGAAGAGAAAACCTATTTGGGCAGGGGTTTCTATGATGTCGTTCCAGTCAATATCGTCAAACACGGTTAGGTCGTTGCCTAAACGCTCTGACGAAATGGTGGTTGCGTCATCCATATTGATTGTGCGAATAAATGAAGATTTAGATGGAGCCATTTAGCAGGGATTGTTTAAGGTTTTTCGAAATCCACAATTTAAGGGCGTATTTTATAGAACCACCCTTTAAGCATACACTGCAAAGATGTTTATTTTTACGTAAATATTCTCCTTTATATCAGAAAAAATGCATTTTTGATAAAAAAACACGGCGAACTCTTGGCGGTTAAAAAACTTTGTTGTACTTTTGCACTCGCAAATCAGCAACGGGTTGCTTGCAACGCTTGTTAGGTTTGTTACTCTGAAAAAAAGAGGTGCCATAGCTCAGTTGGTAGAGCAAAGGACTGAAAATCCTTGTGTCCCCGGTTCGATTCCTGGTGGCACCACTTTTATAAGACGAGAAAAACAACATAATCAATTCAATTGGTGCCATAGCTCAGTTGGTAGAGCAAAGGACTGAAAATCCTTGTGTCCCCGG
>CAVKKI010000049.1:0-14134 GCA_963656725.1 Oribacterium sp.
TATGGACGCACGTGTTTCACCTTTGGATGCGCTCTATGGTGGCCGTGTGGCACACGGCAGCCTATAGCGATGACCCAACGTATGCCAGTAGTTTTGGAACTACGCTTCCCCCTTTACAACGCTGCAATTCGCTCATTCCCTTGTTGGTGGGCGAAGAGCAAGGTTTGCGTAAAAGTACGTTTTGCCGTATGCTGCTACCGCCGCAACTGCGTGATTACTACACCGATAAATTTGAACTGACTGGCACAGATAAACTTGAATTGCCGCTTTCTCACTACGGACTGATTAATCTAGACGAGTTCGACCGTTACAGTTTGCAGCACATGGCGAAACTAAAAAACCTTGTGCAACTAGGACGCATGTCGGCGCGAAAGGCTTATAGTTCTTCATTCACCGCGCTGAGCCGTTTGGCCTCGTTTATTGGCACGAGCAATCGCTACGACTTGCTCACCGACCCCACGGGTAGCCGCCGCTTCTATTGCCAAGAGGTGACGCAGATTATTGACTGCACCACGCCCGTTGACCATGCGCAAATCTACGCTCAATTGCTTCATGAAGTGCTGAATGGGGAGCGCACTTACCTCACGCATGAGGAGGAGCAGGCTGTGCAGCAACACAACCGCACGTTTTATCGCCACTCGAGTGTGCGTGAGGCGTTTTTGCAGCACTTTGGTGCGGGGGATGTTAGCACTCCTGTGGTTTCTTCTTCCGCTTCTTCTACTGCTGATTCATCTGAAAATAAAGAAAGTGTTTGGCTCACAGCCACGAGCATATATCAGTCGTTGCGAAAGACGGAGAAATCGGCCATTCGCAGCGCTACGCCAGCCACGCTGGGGCGTGAGCTTACATTACTCTCCTTGCCGAAACGAAGAACAAGCCGAGGCACGATTTATTGTGTGAGACAGAAACGCTAGCAGCGGCTCAAACTCTTGGGGGGCGACGCGTCCCGCGTCGGGGCAAGCACAAATGCCCCCTCTGCTTGAAATGTTTTTGTATTCTCTACTAGCGCCGCTATTTGCCCCGACGCGAGACGCGTCGCCCCCCCCCAAGAGCTAGGTTTACCCCACAAAAAACAAAGCTTTAACAGCCACATAAAAATAGGTGGCTAACAAGGCAGCACAAAGCAAATGCTGACGATGAACGGAATAAGAAACCAAAGAAAAAGAAGAAGAGGCAACTTCGGCAGAGTCAGTAAGCCAAGGTTTCTTGCTTAAATAACGATGCAAGCGATAAATGCCATAGCCCACAAGAGCGCCCCATAAAAGTCCGGTGAGCAAATCGCCCACATAATGCACACCTAAATAAACGCGCGACCAACAGTTGAGCAACACCCATGAGCCGAGCCAATAAGCTAGTCGTTTGCTACGCATAGTCAGCGACACGAAAGTGGCCACTGCCATTGTGTTGGCCGCATGGCTTGAGAAGAAGCCATAAGATCCTCCACGATAGCCACGCACCACATCCACAAGATACATAATCTCAGGGTTGTGCGAGGGACGCCATCGAGCCACTAAGGGTTTGAACACACTCGAAGCCACTTGGTCGGCAAGCAAAATGCTAAGAGCTACTCCTAAAACGAAATAGAGAATGCCTCGCAAATCGTTGGTGCGAATCACCACATAGAGCAACACTAGGGCCAAAGGCAACCACGTGGAGGTTTGCGTAGCCGTCCAGGCAATGCCATCTAAATAAAGCGACTGACTGCCGTTGAAGAATAGGGTTAAAGCGGTGTCCATGTTGGAGAAAAAAAATAATTCTTTTCTTAGAATAGAGAAGAAGACGCTTATTTCAATCGTTTGAGTTGTGTGGCCGAAGGCTTTATCCAAGCTTCACTGCCATCGGGCAGAGTGACTTGCAGCCATCCGTCGGGCTGAGCATCCTCCACATCAAGCAACACGCCCTCATGGAGTTCGCGCTGGGGTTGCGAAGAGGCGGAAGGAGTGGAATAAGCTTGCAACGTGCCTTGCATCAAAACTGCCTGTTGCTCGGGAAAGACATGATTTTGCTCAACAAAAGCAAAAAGGAAGGCCGACAACGAACAAACCAAAGCGAACGCAGAAAGACTGAGCAAGATTTTACGCCAAAGTATGCGGTCGAGCACGCGAACTGCCAAGCCTAACACAAAACAAATTACGAGTAAGGCAATGGCCCATCCTCCCCAAGCCGTGGCACTCTGCGAGAGCATCACAGAACGGAAGAAGAGGGAGAAAAGCATTTGCGAAGGTTCGTTAAACTGGTCAGTGAGTTTGCTTTGCGCCAACTGCAGATTGAAAGCCGCATCTTTGTCGGAGGGCGACAAACGCAAAGCTTGCTGGTAGCCATAAACAGCCTCGGCATAGTTTTTTAAACGATAGTGGCAATTGGCCGCGTTGTAAGAATAGGCTGCAAAAAGCTGCGCATCTTGCTGCAATGCGGCGGTATCGGCTAACAATTGGTCGTAGGCTCGAACTGCAGCCACATAGTCCTTTTGCTCATATAACTTCGCTGCTTGTTCGGCTGTAACAGAAGCCGCAGAAGCACCCAACGAAAGAGCGAAGAAGGTTATAATTAGAGAAAATATCTGACGCATTATTTTTTAGATTTCAGTGAACGATCAATGAGTTCTATCACCTCTGACGACTCATCAAACACTTGTTGACGATTATCCTCAGCTGCTGAGGCGTATTGGGCATACTGGCACGTGTCGATCAGGGCAAGCAAACGCTGGATGCCCTCCTCAGGCACAGCCCTCGCAGCGAGCAACTCGCGTATGCGCTCGTTGGTGATTTCGCTTTGTCCCACATTGAAACTGTCGACAATGTAGCTAGTGATGGCTTGCGACACAGCGGCATAGAAATTGCCCGACTGTTTGCCTTGAAGAATGCGCTCAGCCTGCTGCAAACGACGCAAACTTTTGCGAGCAGCGTGTTTGCGACGTTGTCCCGTTACATCCGATTGACTTGCGAGCCAATGGTTAGCCACCAAGGCAATTACAAACATGGCGAGAATGAGGAATAGACAAAGCAAACGATAGCCCCAAGTGCCCCAAGCTAAAAGAGAAGTGGACTGAGGAGCGTGAAGCGCACGAATGTCGCTCTTGAGCAGAGCCAACTGCTTGTCGACATCGGCATTAGAGCGTTTGCCTTTTTCGACATGCAGAGAGATGGCCTCAGTGTGAATGGTGCGATAGCTGTTGGTTTGGGTATCAAAAAAGACGAAATCGGTGGCAGGAATGGTGTAGTCGCCCACGTTGCGAGGCACGAAGGTGTAGTCGAATACCAACTGACCATTCAGACCATGAGCCGTGACCTTGGTGTTGTCGGTAGTTTTGGCATCGTAGGTGTCAAAATCTTTGGGAAAATTGACTTTGGGAGCAGAAATCAGTTTAAGGTTGCCCAAACCATTGAGGGTGATGCGATAGGTGGCAATATCGTTGGTGGCCACTTTCGGATTGAGCAGTTTGCCCTGAATGCTATATTGCCCCACGGCCCCCGAAAAATTAGTGGGTTTGGGTTGCGGAAGTGCGTCGACATTAATAGTGAGCACTGGCGTGCAGCGACGCACCTGCACGCCAATAGTGCCGCCGCCATTAAAGAAAGCGTCAGCTAGATCCATGGTGCGGTCTTGCTGAATGACGGCACAGTCAAAAGTGATGCTAGGAATGGTGATTTTTCCACTATTTTGCGGAAAAATGACGTACTGCAGAATGGTGCCCGTGCGATAAGTGGTGCCGTTGCGATGCTCTGCCGTGGTTTGAATTTGATTGCCGGGAATGGGAATTTCCTGCGAAATGATGTTTTTAAAATCGGGCTTTTGCATCAAACTTGTGTTGGAAAGTCCCACCCCTACCCTTGCGTGAATGCGGTAGGTGAGCAACACAGCCTCTTGTTCGTGTACTCGCGTGCGACTAGGAGTGACGTCGATGAAAAGATCGCGCTGAGTGACAGCACTGCCAGCCTGCTGCATGCCTCCGCCGAAATCATCATCGTCAGAACCGCCACCGCTTTGAGAAGATGCGGCACCCGAACGGCCACCGCCACCCCCCGCATGAGCTTTAAGCGTCAAGGAATTGGAACGAAGAGTGTGTCCGTTCACCTGAATGCTAGCTGGGCCAATGGTGATGTTTCCACTTTTCTGAGCGGAAAGAATATAGGTGTAGGTGGTGGTTTCAGAGTGTGAGGCGTGTCCGTTGATTATTTGATAGTTGCTCATCGTGGAGGTGCTCGGTCCGCTCAACACTTCAAAAGCCGCCAAAGAGGGCGGTGTGAAATGCGATGCATCTGTACTCGTAACGGTGTAGGTTAAGCGATAGTAGCCACCTACGTTTTCAATCTGCGCTTTAAACGTTTGTGCCCATATACACCCCATCGGGAACGAAAGGAGCAATAGGCACAACGCCAAACGTTGGAGGAAGGTATGTTGTTTCAACACGTTCATTCTCAATTTCATTTTTAAAGGAAGCTTTTTGTAAACTGAAAATGGGCGACGTTTGGAATAAAAGCCGCCATTTCGATTGCTTACCAATTTTTGCCCTTGCTGCGTTGCTGAGGTTGATGTTGCTTTAAGCGTTCCAGCGCACGGCGCTCAGCCTGACGAGCAAGGTTCATATATTGCTCAGTTTGTTGCTTCTCTTGTTGTTTCTCTTGTTCTTGTTTCTGCTGATTCTGATTTTGGTTTTTATTCTGCTGTTGTTGGTTTTGCTTATCCTTGTCTTTTTGCTTGTCTTGTTGCTTTTGCTGCTGGTTTTGCTGCTTGTTTTGATTTTTATTATTTTGAGGCGGCGTTTCCTTCAGCTGCTTTTGACATAGGGCAAGGTTATAGCGGGTGCGATCGTCGTGTGGATTGAGGCGAAGCGACTGCTTATATTGGTCGATGGCCGTCTTTAAAAGTTCTTGTTGCTTATCACGGCTTTGCAAGGCGGCCTTCTGGCTGATGTAGCCGCGGTTATGCCAAGCCATAGCACAAATTTGCTTATTGGTTTCGAGTTGTGTGACCTTCGTGTAAAGGCTATCGGCCGAATGCACATCGCCCCCTGAAAGGTAAACGTCGGCCAAATTGAAAAGGGCGCGCGCATTGGTGGGCTGTTGTTTCAGCACTTGAAGATAGTAGGTGCCCGCAGCCTTGGTGTTAGTGCGATGAAACTGCTGATTGCCCATGTGCGTGTAGCGATATAACTTGTTTTGCGCTTGCGCCGACGAAGCAAGCAACAGCAAAACAAACAGGGTGAAAAGGATTATGATAGAGGGATGAACCGAACGTTTCATTTGTGGAATATTTTTATCTTTTTGAAAAAAGAATTTTCTGTTTCGCTCACACAAATTTCGAGAATGAGAATGAGCAAGAATAGAATGGCTAGGGCTTGAAACTGCTCATCGCGTGCGGTGTAGGAGGTGGTGGACGAGGCTTGCTTCAGCTGTCGGAGTTGTGCTTGAAGTTCATCTTGCGCACTGTTGCTTTGGTCGAGATGCAAATAGATGCCGTGACCCGCTTGCGCTACACTGCGACACATTTGCTCGTTGAGGGCCGTATGCACCACTTTTCCGTTTTCGTCGGTTAAAGGACCATTTTGAGTGGGAATTTCACCGCCTTGTGTAGTTCCCACACCAATAACATAAACGTTGATGCCCGCTTTGTGAGCTGCCTTAGCTGCTTCTTCGGCTCCGCCCTCGTGGTTTTCGCCATCGGTGATGAGGATGATGGCTTTGCCTACCTCTTTATTATCCGTAAAACTCTTTTCGCCCAACTGAATGGCGGCTGCCAGATCGGTGCCCTGCAAGGTGACCATATTAGTGGAGAGCGCATCGATGAAGATTTTGGCCGAAGCATAGTCGGAAGTGATGGGGAGCTGCGGATAGGCTTCACCCGCAAAAACGCCAAGGGCAATTTTGTCGTTTTTCATTTTGTCGACCATATTGGTCACCAAAAGTTTGGCACGATCTAAGCGAGAGGGTTGCACATCATTAGAGAGCATGGAGTTGGACACATCGACCATCACAACAGCCTCAATGCCATTGGCCGTTTCGGCTTGTTGTTTCAACCCATACTGCGGACGGGCATAAACCACAATGAGCACGGCCAAAGCCAAAAGAATGAGCGAAAACTTCACATGACGACGCACGGCAGAATGACCTGGCATGAGCGAAAGCAAAAGCTTGCGTTCGCCCAAACGAGCCGTTTGTTTGCGACGACGCCAAAGGCTATAGAGATAGACTGCTACGCAAAAGGGAATGAGCAGCAGAAGATAAAGGTAATTCGGATTTTGGAATTGTAGCATAGAAGTGTTTAAACTTTTCTAAAGACGAGCAAACGCAGCAACACCTCGGCCAAGAGCACGATGATGGCCGCTAGGGCAAAGGGTTGGAATGCCTCGTAGTGACGAGTGTGACTGCTCACTTTGAGTTTGGTCTTCTCTAATTTATCGATGTCGGCATACACTTGTTTAAGCGATGAACGAGAGGTGGCGTGATAGAACAAGCCACCTGTTTCGTTAGCAATTTGCTTGAGCGTGGTGGGGTCGACGGTGTTGTCAACTTGTTGCGAGTAGACCTCGCCATTGGGAAGTTGCGCCACAGGCACATTCACCTTTCCTTCCTTTCCCAACAAAATGGTGTAGATGCGAATGCCGAGAGACTTGGCCATATCGGTGGCCGTGAGGGGAGAAATGTCGCCTGTGTTATTGGCTCCGTCGGTGAGCAAAATCACCACTTTGCTTTTGGTTTGGCTATCGTTGAGGTGAGTTACCGCACTAGCCAAACCCATGCCAATGGCCGTGCCAGGCTGAATGACACCTTCGTTCTGCAAATCGCAAGTGGCGCCTTTGAAGGAGCGTATCAGCATGCCGTGATCGGTGGTGAGAGGGCATTGAGTAAAGGCTTCGCCACCGAAAAGGGTGAGACCGATGTTGTCGTTCGGACGGCTATTAATGAAGTCGAGCGCCACGTCTTTAGCAGCGGTGATGCGGTTGGGCGAGATGTCGGGGGTGGCCATAGAGGTGGAAATGTCTAAAGCCATCATGATGTCGATGCCCTCGGTTTCGCCCGTGCGCCAAGAAGAGTCGGTTTGAGGACGAGCCAAGACTAACACCACCAACACGAAGCACAAACAGCGCAAGAAGAAAGGCAAATGAATGAGCCTTGTGCGCCAACTGCTTGGGGCGTTGCGAAAGCCCTCGGTGGTGGCCCAAGTGACGTGTTGCTCACTCTTGGAACGGAAGAGGAAATACCATATAAAATAAGGTATGAGCAAGAGGAGAAGGAGAAAATATGCAGGAGATGCAAATGTCATAGCAGAAGGGGTTTAGCCAAAGCAGCAATAGAGTTGATACACATTATAAGCCCACCATAGAAGCGCCACTATCGACAATAGCCACAGACAGACACGCATGACATTGCGCCACAATATCTGTTTTTTGTTTGATAGCGACACTACCTCCACTCTAGGCTTAGGCAATTGCTGCGCAGGGATTTTTGTGGCTTGCACATAGTCGAGCGCTTGCATTAGGCTGCGGTCTTGTTCGGGCAAGGTGGTGGTGTGCTTAGCAAATTTTACGAGGTCGGCCGTGAGCAAGACGTTTTTCAACTCTGCCAAAGCGGCTTCATTGCCCATTTGGCAAAGGTTTTCAACAATCTCGCTTGTAGTCATTTCGCGAGCATTGAAATTGAAGCGGCTCTGGATGTAGGAACGTAGGGTTTCGGTCAACTCCATGTAATACTGTTTGGAGTCGGTTGTGGCGGTTTTGCTCTTGATTTGGTTGATGTTGTTTATTGCCGTGACATGAGCGGGCGTGGGAGGCATGATGACCACCTTACGCGTAATGAGTCGTGGGTCGGTCAGACGAATGGCTAAAGCAATAATCACCAAAAGAATGAGAACGCAACCTACAACGGAAAGCAAGAAGAGCCACGACCACTCGAAGGGTTGCTCTACCACATCGTGTGGACCATTAAACTTTTCGGGGTGTTTGAGGTCGACCGCTACGGTGTTGACTTTCAGTCCGATATTGCCTCGCGACTGATAGGTTTTTCCGTCAACTTTTACTTGAAAGGGCGGAATGCGATACAAGGCCGAATCGAACGAAGTAACGGTGTAACGGCGAGTCAGCTGAAGGCGACGCCCCTCATTGAGTTGGAGTGTGTCAATGCGTCCACAACTAACCACCTCCACGCCTTTCGTGAGTTCTTGTTGGGGGTGGAATTGCGGAAACGCCACTTGCTGCTTTGCATTGACGGTGCACTTTACGCTAAGTTGTATTTGTTCGCCAATCAAAATGCTTGCGGTGTCGGCATGCGCCTCTACTATCACCTGCGCTTGAGCACGGGTAACGATAAAGAAGCAGCCGACCAAGGCAGCTAGAAGGACGAATGTGAAATGCTTTCTAATTGTCATAGGGATAAGAGCCAACGCTTTGCGCTCGAGCGAAAAGGTTGAGCGGGGTTAGCGTTGGGCAAAAAGGTTCATCAGTGGACGCACGTAGTCGGAGTCGGTGGCTATGGCCGTGTAGTCGACCTGACTTTTCTTAAAAACATCGGTAAGTTTGGCTCGCTGCAAGTTCCACCATTTCTGCTGATAACTGCGCACGGCTTTGCTAGAAGTGTCGATGATTTGTTCGTGCCCCGTCTCGGCATCAGCCACTTTAACCAAACCAACGTTGGGAAGGTTGGCCATGCAGTGGTCGTAGACCTGCAAAGCCACGAGGTCGTGCTTGCGGGCTGCCACCATGAGCTGACGGGAATAGTTGAGTGGCGAAAGGAAATCGCTCAACACAAAGGCTATGGAACGCTTGCTCATGATGCGCACCAAATATTCTAACGAGAGAGCGAGGTCAGTGCGTTTGCCTTGAGGCTCGAAATTGAGCAATTCGCGAATAATATAGAGCACGTGTTTGCGTCCTTTTTGAGGAGGAATGAACTTTTCAATGCGGTCGGTGAAGAGGATGACTCCAATTTTATCGTTGTTCTGCATAGCAGAGAAGGCCAAAGTGGCTGCTATCTCCGTGACCAACTCACGCTGGGTGCGCATACGCGTGCCAAAGAGTTGGCTGGCAGAGAGGTCGATGAGCAACATGAGGGTGAGTTCGCGTTCTTCTTCAAACACCTTGATGTAAGGGCGATTCATGCGGGCCGTGACATTCCAATCAATGTCGCGCACGTCGTCGCCCATTTGATATTCACGAACCTCAGCAAACGACATTCCACGCCCTTTGAAGGCCGAATGGTATTCGCCCGCAAAGATGTTGTTGGTGAGTGCGTGCGTTTTGATTTCAATGCGACGCACTCGGCGTAAAAGTTCAGAGGTTTCCATCTATTGTGTGTGTTGTACTGTGAAAGCGTTGCTAGTTAGGGCACTTCCACTTTGTTGAGGATTTCCTTAATAATGTCGTCGGCCTTTACGTTAGAAGCCTCAGCCTCATACGACAAGCCGATACGGTGACGAAGCACGTCGGCAGCCACTTCACGTACATCCTCAGGCACTACGTAGCCTCTGCGCTTGATGAAGGCGCAAGAGCGAGCAGCGAGGGCCAAGTTGATGCTGGCACGAGGAGAACCACCAAAAGAGATGTAATCTTTAAACTCGCCCAACTTGTATTGCTCGGGGTAGCGGGTGGCAAAGACAATGTCGGCCACGTATTGCTCAATACGCTCATCAACATAAACTTGCTTAACCAAATCGCGCGCCTTGACGATACGCTCAGTGTCGATCACTGGCATGGGCTTGGTGAAGCTATTATTAATGTGTGCACGCATAATGCGCTTTTCTTCGTCGATTGTTGGGTAGTCGATAATCACCTTAAGCATGAAACGGTCGACCTGAGCTTCGGGAAGTTCGTAGGTGCCTTCTTGCTCAATGGGGTTTTGTGTGGCAAGCACGAGGAAGGGGTTGGGAAGAGCGAAGGTGTTGTCGCCAATGGTGACTTGATGCTCTTGCATGGCCTCGAGCAAAGCACTTTGCACTTTGGCCGGAGCACGGTTGATTTCATCGGCTAGCACGAAGTTGGCAAAGACGGGGCCCTTCTTCACTTTGAAACTTTCGTCTTTCTGACTATAGATGAGCGTACCGATGACATCGGCAGGCAAGAGGTCGGGGGTGAATTGTAAACGGCCAAACTGCGCATCGACCAAGGAGGCAAGCGTTTTGATAGCCAAGGTTTTTGCCAAACCTGGAACACCTTCGAGCAAGATGTGGCCATCGGAAAGCAGACCGATTAAAAGCGAATTGATTAGATGTTTTTGACCTACGATGGTGCGATTCATGCCCTCGACAAGGTCGGTTATGAAACCAGTTTCTGCTTCGATTTGAGCATTGAGCTGGCGAATGTCTATTGCTTCTGACATATTTATATGTGTGCTTATTGTTTCTTTATTTGCGTGCAAAATTACGTCTTTTAGCGTGAACGTGCTTTGTTATATATTTAAATAAAACTAATTCACGAAATTCCAAGAGATGCCTAAGTGAATGGTCATGCGGTTGAGCGGGTAATGCGCCACGAGGAAAGGACGACCTGCACCCGAAGAATAATTAAGATGGGAGGCCTTAAGATAGAAGCGCGTGCGCTTTAGATGGAAATTGACGTAAGCATTCACAATGGGATAGTTGCCGATTTGCGTGGCATAGGCTTCATCTTGCACCGCATATTGCCCCACAATGGGCGAATAGGTGGGGGCTGTGTAACGAGTGAAATAGCTAGCGTCGACACCTAACTCCGTTTTCAACACCTTGGCTATGCGGAAGAGCAAATAAACGTTGCTATAGGCGCTAAAGGCGGGAACTGGCAACACATCTTTATTGGAGCTGACTTGATAGGTGAACTCGTTTTCCCAATGGAATATGCCCCAATGGAAGTCTTGATTCAAGGTGAGGCCTAACAACTGCACATTTTTGCTAGCCTGCTCTACGCTGACGGCATGGCGATAGGTGGCATAGGTGCTGGAGCTGCCAGCGACCTCGGTCAAACTTTCTTTGAAATAGGTGTAGTTCTGAATATTCTCTAACGATGCAGTAAGCCGTGTGTCCTTCCAACGAAGGGTGGCATTCACTCGTGCATGAAACATTTTGTTGAGGTCGGTGTTGTCCCACCAAGCATTGCGGGCATAGAAGTGGCGATAGTAGAACGAGGGACGCTCATTGCGCACGAAGCCATTGATGAGCAATTGCAAGGAATCCTTCTTTATAGGAATGGAAAGCACGGCATCGCCCTCCACATTAAATTCTCCCCAATCAGTGCCAGTGGTGCGAAGTTCACCCAATACGTTGTAGCGTATAAACTTGTTCTGCTGCGAGAGAATTTGTGCGCCAACGGTGATGTAATTTTCGGTAAATTTTGTTTTGGAAGCCGCTTCGGCTATATTAGGAGCGGTGAAATCGAAACGAGCCAATTCGTGTTTGCCATAAAGACGAAGTCCCATCTTCATCCATTTATTCATGCCCTCATGCAGCTCCATCGCCAAGGTGTTTTCAACCCCCACATGGTGCATGCAGTCGAGCGCATTCTCGCCCGAAAGGTAGAAGTCGGTGAAATAGCCTGGATTGCTTTCCGTGTTACTCTCGTTCGAGAAGAAACGACGTTTATTGTCGTTAAATTTAAAGGTGTGAATGAAACTACTAACAGGTACAAATTCTGTAGTAATTTTTAGCGAATCGAGAGCTTCGTTTCTAGTTTCCTTTTGTTCTTCTCCCGGCTGACGGGGAATACGGGGAGTGGGTGTCGCCTTTGCCAACTGTGTGGAGTCGTTCACTACGGGCATATTAGATTCCGCATTAGCTTTGGCTTTAGCAGCTTCAGCGGCGGCTAATTTTTCAGCCCTTTCAGAATCTAGCTTCTGTTGACGTTGGCGCAAGAGTTCGTCGACATCTTTCACAAGATTGCCTTTCGCATCTCGATAACGATGAAAGCCCACGCTGTATTTGTGCGTGAGATACACTTCATTGCTTCCGATCTTATTCCAAGCATGAGCCAAATTGATGGGCATGTCGGCTGTGCCATAGCTAGTGGGGAAGGTTTCGGGACGATTAACGTAGTCGTCACTCTCAATGCCGCCATTTTCTCTATTTTTCAGATAAACATGCTTTACGTAAGCATGCATTTGATATTGATCGCTGCGATAAGAGGCAAAGAGCGTACCGTCGAAATGAGCCGTAGACTGCCCTGTGTAATAACCTCGGCCATAGAGATAATCGGCCTTAAAGCCAAAACCCAGTTTCTTGCCTGAATTCACCGAGAACAAGGCCTTCAAGCGGTCTTCTCCATTGGTTTTATTGCCACAAGAGTGATAGGTTAGATTAGTGAAAGGCGACTTGGTGTTGGTAAACAACAATTCTTCCGTGCTAGTTAGAGCGAAGTCGTAAGGCAGAGTAAAAATGAACGGATGGGTTTGCATGTTGGCTCCTTGCTCATTGAAATAATGGCTAAGACGAGGAGCGCCCAAATTACCCGTAAAATTATAATGCGCCGTTTCGCCCATCGTTTGATTCTCGTTTTGGAAACGATGAGGAATGGTGTCGTAGTCGGCAGGACGTATGTCGCCAAAGCGAGAACCAATATGCCAAGCGTAAATGCCCTCAGGCACGTCTGTGGTTTCTACGCTATCGCTTTGAAATCCTCCTTTTTTGTCGTTATTTAAGTAAGGATTTAAATCGTTACGCACATTCTGCGCATAAGTTCCTATTGCTAAAAGTAGGTATATGCACAGCCAAAGTGCGCGTCTCGTATGTTGTGTCATATTAATTATTCGTCAAAAGAGAAGAAAGAGAAGAAGTGCAAATATCACTCATTTTCGGATAGAAGGCATTTCTAGGCTTACTTGTATTTTTCGAGATAACGACTAGCGGAATCATCACCCAATTGAACGGCCTTCTGTAAGCATTCAATGGCTTGAGATTTGTGTTTCAATTCGCCGTGAGCAATGCCCATAATCTTATAGCAATCGGTGTTGTCAGGCAATGCCTTCAACGCCTCTTTAGCCGTTTCGATGGCTTGAGCAAACTCGCCAATGTTGAGTAGAAGAGCGGCTCTATCTATCTGATAAGGAGCGGGTTGCTTTGAAATATTGATGGCCGTGTTAAGGTCGTCAACGGCTTGCTGATACATATGGGCTTTTTCCTCGGCCTGTGAACGAAGATCGTAGAATCGTTCATCTAAATTGCGCGGACCTACTAATTGTTCATATTGATTATAGTCGAGCACCGCCTCACGATATTTCTCAGACTTCAGCAAACGTTGCGAACGCTCTAAATAGTATTGGGCATATTGTGAACCTACACGCTCAGGAATATGAGCGATGCAACTATCTAACAATGCCAAAACTTTTTCTTTTTCTCCCCCAGCCATTTCAAGGGACTTGGCTGCCGAGAAGAAGGTTTCGCTCGATGCAAACTGTTTGTCAGCGCATGCTTGCTCAAAATTGTGATAGGCTTCCTGATAGTTACGCATGGCGTAGTAGCAGTTTCCCTTTTGCACCTTATACAAGGGCGAGGGATAAACAGCATAAGCGTTGTCGGCTTCAGCGATGGATTTTGCCAAATTCCAATCATTTGAAAGCGTGGAATCTTTTCCCTCTTCCACCACATTGCGATAAATTAAGTTACTCCAAGCATAATGAATGGCATCTTCCTTTTGAGCAATGCTATCAGTGCAACTCTTAGCCTTATCAAGAGCAGTAAGAAACTCTGAAGTGGATTTACCAAACTGCTTGCGGTCGGCCCAATACTTGGCACGATAAACGTAGCCATCGGGCATGTCGGGATAGGCATCTACAAAATCATTATAAGCCGTTAAGCAACGCGTGCTATCGGCTGCGGGAAGCATGAAAAGGCTATTAAGAGCTTCATTCTTGTCCGACGGGAGCGCTTTAGGGATTGCAAGTGCGTTTAAATCAGAACTCAAAGCCGAGAGGCTGTTGGGAATGGAAAGAGTGTTTACGAAACGGGCATCGATAGCACAAGCCGAAGTAGCATTCTTTCCAACATTCTTCTGAACAAAAGCCACAAGATTACCCTCAGCATCAATCAGTGGGCAACTGAAATTTACGCTATCGTTTTTAGCACTAACTTGATAATAGGCATAGTCGTTGTAGGGTTCTTGACTATCAACAGAAACGCTCACTGGCGTGTTTTTCTTCTCTGTGGAATAATGAAGAATTTGCAATGAACTACCCACAGC
>CAVKKI010000050.1:0-14092 GCA_963656725.1 Oribacterium sp.
CTTGTGGGCCCTCGCGGTGTAGGGAAAACCACCCTTTTGCTTCAGTACATTAAACTTCACCTTTCATTGAGCAACACGCTTTACGTGAGCGCCGAGTCAATCTATTTTGCCAATCACACGCTGTTTGACACCGCTATGAAGTTTAACCAATTGGGTGGAAAGCATCTTTTTATTGACGAGATACATAAGTATAAAGGCTGGTCAACAGAGTTGAAGATGATTTACGACAATCTGCCCGATTTGCAAGTGGTGTTTACAGGTTCCTCCGTGCTCGACATCTATCAAGGCACAGCCGACTTGAGCCGCCGAGCTTTGGTATATCACATGCAAGGCTTGTCGTTCAGAGAATATCTGAATATGCGATTGGGGTTGAATTTGCCCGTTTATTCTTTAGAACAAATATTGAGGTTGGAGGTGGAACTTCCTTGTGAAATGGAACATCCGTTAGCCTTGTTCAATGATTATTTGCAGAGTGGATACTATCCCTTCTATCAAGACGAGGGATATGCCCTTAGACTGAACCAAGTGGTGAGCATGACTTTGGAAACCGACATTCCACAGTATGCCAACTATTCGGTGGCCGTGTCGAAAAAACTAAAAGAACTGATGCAGGTGGTGGCCGACAGTGTGCCTTTTAAACCCAATATGAGTTCGTTAGCCACCCTTGTAAAGGCCGACCGCGGTTTGTTGCCCGACTATTTTGAACTCATGGAGAAAGCAGGATTGATAGCTCTGCTACACGAGCCAACAAAGGGCATCCGACTGTTGGGAAAGGTGGAGAAGGTGTATCTAGACAACACAAACTTAGCGTTCGCCCTATCGACCATTACGCCCGATGTGGGCAATCTGCGTGAAACCTTCTTCTTTAATCAAATGCGTGTAAATCATAAGGTGTTTAACTCGCCCCTTTCAGATTTTCTTATCAACGATAAAACTTTCGAGATAGGTGGAAGAAACAAAGGGAAGAAACAAATAGCCGAAGCGCAAGAGGGCTATGTGGTGAAAGCTGACATAGAGTATGGCCTTGGCAATGTGATACCGCTTTGGATGTTTGGCATGAATTATTAGTGTATAGCTTTCAGCTTCTTTTAGAACCAATAATATTATAAGTGCAAGAAATTGCGCAAAGGCCACCAAATAATGTAAAGCAGAATGTAGAGATAAAGCGCGGTGCGGCTTTCGAAAATATGGCGAAAGCGTTGCTGAGTGTTACCCTTTAGCACCCAGTCGCAAAGCACAATGAGCAGGAAATAAGGCACGGCAATAACGAAGAAATAGTTGTAGCTAATGGCTTGCGCAAACTGGCCGTGCAGTAAGGCATAAAGGCTTCGTTGAGCGCCGCAGCCGGGACAATCGTAACCCGTGAAAAGTTTGAAGAAACATTTGGGGGCTAGCAAACTGTGGGCGGGATTGAAGAAATAGAAGAAAATGAGCAACGTCACCACCCCAAAGGCAAAGAGTGTTCTTTTACGTTGTAAAGGCGAAGGTAGGTGTTTCATATCTTGTCGAGTGCTTTTCGGTGTTGAGCGTCGCTGTTTTTGTAGGCTGTGGGTGTGAGGCCGGTGAGTTGTTTGAACTGTCGTGATAGGTGAGCCACGCTCGAGAAGCCTGTGCGCCAAGCAATCTCCTTGATGCTCAGTTCGCCATACTCAATCAACTCCTTCACATACTCAAGGCGTTGTAGCAAATAGAATTTCTCAATGGTGCGTCCCTCTTGTGCGGCAAAGGCGCGGCTGAGGGTGGAGAAGTCAGTGTGAAGTTGATTGGCCAACCAAGTGGAATAAGGTTGGTCTGAAGAATGGTCGCTTCGCACGAACTGTAAAATCAATTGCTTCACTTGTTGCACTAATTGCTCTTGCTCATCCTCCACCAGTTCAAAACCAATTTGGTAAAGTTTTTCTCGTAGCTCTTTCCACTGCGCATCGGTTAGTGTTTCACTTACGATGGCCTCGCCCAACGCCACGCTTTGAGGGCTGAGGTGGAGCTGAGCCAAGGTGTTGGTTACGGCCATAATGCAACGGGCGCACACCATGTTTTTAATTCGGATTGTCGTCATGAGCGTTAGGAGTGGGGGAAGGGGATGAAGTGTTTTTAGGAGAGGAAAGTTGATCTATTAAAACCTGCACATCGCTTTGCACTCGTTTGTATTGCGCGCACGAGGTGAAGCTAGTGTGTTTGCGAAGCATTTCCTCGATGCTTGCGCTAGCGTTTTGATAGGCTGACAGTTCGTTTTGCATCTGCACGTTGTGTTCGGCCAGGTTGCGAATTTCGCGTTCGCGCTCTCTTCGCAGTTGTTCGCAGACGGGGGTGAGAAGCGGAACAACCACCCCTTCAAACACATCGTGGCCACGCATATATAAATAGGTGGTTTCGGGGGTGAGACCCAGTTGCAGCAGTTCGTCACGCAGCGGTTTGTAGGTTTTTCTGCCTTGCGGAAATTGCTTTTGCAGCTTGCTTACCTTCGCGTTCACTAGGTGGCGAAGGCGCTCTAGTGTGTGCTCGGGGTGATAGAGATTGATATCTTGCAGTTGCACCACATGGTAGAAGTCGAGCATAGAAAATTGCTTGTAGAGCCCGTAGCGATAACACCAAATGTTCCACACGAAAAGCGGCCAAACAATGAGCGAGAACTGACGCAGAAATTCCTCGAAATCGAAGAGGTGATGGTCGTTGAGCGTTGACATCACACACACCGTTTGCAAGGCCGGAGCGTAGCATTGAAAATTCTCAATGGCATAGACGTAGGTGTGAAACACATAGGGATTTTGGCAAACCGTGGCTGAGGTGGGGGTGACGCCTTGCATCAAGAAATCGTAGTCGGCGTCAACGCAAGCAATCATGCACTGGCCCAGTCGGTTGCCCAATTGGTTGGCCAAGGCAATTTTCTTTCCCTTGCAAAGCGAGGTGCGCGAGGGCAGCATTACTTCAAAATACACTCGGTCTGTTTCGAGCGGCCGCAGCAAGTTGCTCCAAAAGAACACGTCGTCGTAGCTCTCCACATAGGCCACAATGCGCTGGCGAGCCTTTCGCCCATTGAGCGAGTTCATTGCTTGCACATAGGCTGAGTTGAGGTTGGCGGTGAGCGCACTGCTCTTTCGTCGCTTCGCCGCTCCACTCTTCCTTGTCGCTTCCTCTCTAAGGCCGTTTGTTTTCATGTGACTTCCCTCCTTAATTAATCCACTAGATGACTAGATGCTGGCTTTCACACAGTGCGTGCTACACGGTGATGTCGCTCACCTCGGTCACGGCATCCTCCCAACCATTCATGATGAGGGCGGGCGAGTGAGTGGTAAGCACAATCTGCGCATTCGGGTTCAGTTCGCGCACCAAAGCAATGAGGTCTTTTTGCCATTCAAAGTGCAGACTCGCCTCGGGTTCGTCCATGAAAAGCACGTAATGCTGTTGATCTTCGGTGAGGGCGGTGAGCAGAATGAGCAAGATTTGCTTCTCGCCACTCGAAAGCAAGTAAGGCGAAAGTTTTTCGTCGTATTGAATGAAACTCAACTCATTGCTTGTGCGGTCAATGCGCTTGCCTGTTTCTGCAAAGAGCTCGTCCACCTGGTCGAGAAAGCGCGTTTTTAGTGTGGCGGCCTCGGTGGCTTTGGCTTGCGCTTCAGGGTCGCCACTGGTGAGCATCGCAATCATGCGGTTGGCCACGTTTACTTGGTAGTCGAGATAGCGACGCTGCATCAAGTAGAGCTGCCAGTCGAGTTCGGTTACGATACGAGCGTCGGCCAGGTTGTTCGATTTCTCAAAACTAACAATCTGCCGGTCGAAACTGCGAATCACGTCGTAGTGAATGCCTGTGGCATCGCTTGGGTCAAACTCAATCTTCACCCCCAAGCGCCCCGTGCTGCAAATGTCGCCCGTTGAGGGCATGGACCGCAGATGTTGGATGAGGCGGTTTAGAATGGTGCTTTTTCCAGCCCCGTTATGGCCGCTCAACACGTTGACGTCGGGGTTTAAATCCCAAACAATGTGTTTGTGGCCGCTCCAAAGGCTAGATATCTCAATGCGGCTGATGTGGTTGGCAAACTTTATCATAGTTGCAAAGGGTTAACTTTAAAGCAAAAGTACTATCATTTGCTCAATCGTGCAAAAAAATACGTTGCATTTGTCGATAATTTTGGGCTTTTCGTCGATTTCGTGGCAAAAAATGTGGCCTAATTTAAACCTTACTATTACTTTTGCATCAGAATTACGTGACGTTTGCGGACAAACCCTTTAATACAACACGAAAATTCAACCCAACTTATCTGTAAAATGAAACGTAATTTATTGCTCTTCCTCCTCTCGTTTGTGATGGCGGCTTCGGCGGTGGCACAACAATATGTGGTGACCGGTAAGGCCGTAGAGGCAAAAACGAAAAAGGCGGTCGACTTCGCCTCGGCCGTGTTGCTTCGCACTGACAGTACGGCCATTGCAGTGACCAACACCGACGAGGACGGAACGTTTAGCCTGAAAGGAAAAGAAGCGGGCCATTACATTGTGAAACTCTCTTACGTGGGGTTTCAGCCAGTGACACGCAACGTGGAACTTTCTGAAGAAAAAGACTCGATCGACTTGGGCACGCTGCTCATGCAGACCAATGATAAAGTGCTCGGCACGGCCACAGTGACTGCTACGGCAGCTCGTGTGGAGCAGAAAGACGACACCACGATGTTTAACGCCGCAGCCTATCGCGTTCCCACAGGCTCCACGCTCGAATCGCTTGTAAAGCAACTCCCTGGTGTGGAGGTGAGCGATGACGGAACCATTAAGTGGAACGGCAAAACGGTGCAAGAGTTCCTTATTAATGGTAAAGACTTCTTCAAAGGCGACACCAAAACGGCGATGAAGAACCTGCCCACCGAGTTGGTCAGCAAAATCAAAGCCTACGACAAAAAGAGCGACTACACCGAGCAAACGGGCATTGACGATGGTGAAGAAACCACCGTGCTCGACATTGCTACGAAACGCGAACTCAATGAAAGTTGGGTGTCGAACCTCGATGTGGCTTATGGTAATCACGACCGCTACTCGGCACGATTCTTCGGCACACGCTTTACCGACAATACTCGCATCACCGCCTTTGGCTCGATGAACAACACCAACGACCAAGGCTTCGGTGGCCCTCGCGGCTTCGGTGGTGGCGGTAGCGGCCTAACGGCAAAAAAAGACGCTGGTCTCGATTTCTCTTGGGAAAACGGAAAGCAAAAGCGTGAAGCCGGACGCTTGCAATTAGGAGGCTTCGCCCTCTACAATCACAGCAGCAGCGACGCAGTGAACGTTTCCAACTCCGAAACCTTCTTGCAATCGGGCTCAACCAGTTCCTTCTCCAACAGCCAAAGCATCAACGGCTCACACAGCACAAGTGTAATGACCCGCTTCCGCTTGGAATGGAACCCCGACTCTATGACGAATGTCAACTTCCAACCTCGCTACAACTACAGCGAGTCGCACAATAGCGGAAGTTCGCTCTCGGCCACCTTCAACGGCAATCCCTACGATGTGGATGGCATGACCACTCCCCTCGACAGCGTGTTTGCCACGGCCGCCCTTGAGCGCAATCCCGAATTGGCCGCCCTTTTGGTTAACACCAATCAGCGCCTTTCGCGTGGCAACAGCAAATCGCACAGCATCTCGGCCGATGTCAACTTGGTGCGCCGCCTATCTAGCAAAGGTCGCAACATCTCTTTCCGAGCCAGCGGCGGTTACACCACGAGCCAAAGCCAATCCTTCTCCATCTCGAACATCGCTTATGCGCCGTTCAGCAATGGGAAGTCGGCTAACACTAGTTTCTTAAACCAATACAGCAACACCCCCGGGCGCAACTACAACTACAGTGTTCGCTTAGGATATGTGGAGCCACTAGGCAAGAATTGGTTTGGCGAACTTCGCTACCAATTTAGCTACAAATATAACAAGAGCAATCGCTCGCGTTACAACCTCAACGAACTGGCCGACCTGCAAGAGCAATATGGCTTGAGCAGCTACGACGCAAGTTTTGGCAACACCGATGGCTATCCCACCATAGGTTCGTTGCCCACCACTGATGAGGTGCTCAACTATGTGCGCGACTTAGACAATTCTCAGTACGCCACCTATCGCTACCTCAATCACACCGCCACCCTTGGCGTACGCTACAACTCTTCAGCCATTCGCTTCAATGCAGGCGTAGACTTCAACCCCGAGCGCACCAAGATGCATTACATTCGCGAGGGCCAAGGCATCGATGTCGACACCGTTCGCACCGTGTTCAACGTTTCGCCGCAGGTTCGCTTCCGCTATAAGTTCTCGAAGACCAATCAGCTCGACATACGCTATCGCGGTTCGTCCTCACAACCCTCTATGACCGACCTCTTGGCCGTGATTGACAACTCCGACCCCTTGAATGTGTCGATGGGTAACCCAGGCTTAAAACCCTCGTGGAGCGATAACTTCCGCGTAAACTACAACGGCTACAACGCCACCGCTCAACGCGGCATCATGGCTAGCTTGGATGGAACGCTTACCCGTAACTCCGTGACCAACCGCATGGTCTATAACGAAGCAACCGGTGCACGCTACCTCCGCCCCGAAAACATCTCGGGCAATTGGAACTCTCGCGGAATGTTTATGTTCAACACCGCTTTGGGCAAGCAAAAGCTCTTTAACATCAACACCACCTCGAGCGTAAGCTATCAAAACTCGGTGGGTTATGTGAGCAACTGGAACGGCAGCAACACCACAAGCGCCATCCAAAAGAGCTATCCGCTCAACTTGCTCTTGGCAGCTACCACCACGGCCGTAGCTTCAGACATGACTTATGACGACTACGACCAGATTTTCAAGACCAGCGCTTCGCAAAAGAACACGACCCGCACTTGGGGATTCGATGAGAACCTCAACCTCTCTTACCGCACCACCTACTTCGACGTAGGTTTGCTCGGAAAGCTCAATTATCAGCACGCCCGTGCCACGGTGCAAGAGAACGCTAATATGGACACTTGGAACTACGCCTATGGCGCCAGTGCCAATGTCAATCTCGACTTCGGTTTGAGCATCTCAACCGACATCCGCATGAACTCTCGCCGCGGTTACTCCGACCGCTCGATGAATACCAATGAGTTGTTGTGGAATGCACAAGTGTCGCAATCGTTCCTCAAGAACAAAGCCGCCACACTGAGCATTCAGTTCTACGACATTCTCCACAAGCAAAGCAACGTGAGCCGCACACTCAGCGCCACCCAGCGCGTCGACTCATGGAACAATGCCATCAACTCTTATTTTATGGTCCACTTCATCTACAAGCTCAACATCTTCCCTGGTGGAAGCAAGAAGGGCAATAAAGATGACGACGACCATCAAGGACCTCCCGACATGCGCGGCCCCGGCGGAATGCCTGGTGGACGTCCCTCAGGTCCTCCTCCTGGAGGCGGAGGCGGTGGTCCCTTCTAACATCGCATATTTGTTCTCTCTCTATTTTTATTTTTATTATTGGAATTCTTGAAAGTTCGCCGCAGTGATGCGCCGAACTTTTTTTATTATCCTTCGGTATCGAGTAATTTCATCTAGAGTAGTAGGGTGGGGAAGGGAGAGGGTATATAATCTATATTTTGGGATAAGCGTAAACCATTGTTCATAGAAGTGTTGAATCAGCATTGAAAAAGACTAAAAACCGTGATGCATGTTGATGTGCACCAATTGATGTTCGTGCTGCCACCAACTGAAGCACGTGTTGCTTTCAGTTGGTGCACGCACTACCTTCAGTTGGTGCACGCCCACCACATTCAGCATTTAAGCCCAGCGAAATGCCTTATTCAGAGGGGTAAAGAATGGAGAAGATAAAACGTAATAGTTTCAAATTTAAAAGATAGAGTTGTGAGAGAGGAGGATAAATAAAAGCCCCGTCGTTGCACAATTCATAGCATTTTCTTACCTTTGCAACGAAGTGAAGCCTTTCGCTTTGTTTCATTTCCCTAGAGAAAACACCTTGCAACCTATCTAGTTGAAAAATATATTCATAAAAAAATACCAGACCATGAAACAAAGATTACTCTGTTTTTTGATGTCGTTGACGCTGTTGCTCCCCATGAGCCTTACAGCGCAAACTTTCGTAAACCTCACCCCAAAGCCCAAAAGCATGACGGTGAGCACGGGTGCGCTCACGCTCCCCTCGCAGTTCACCATTAGTTACACTGGGCTCGATGAGGCCTCTGTTAACGAACTCAACCTCTTCGCCACAAGCTATGCCGAGGTAACGGGTTCGCAAGTCACGGTGGCGGCCGACGATGCCAACGCCCTGTTCCAAGTGTCGCTCCTTCCCACAACGAACACGTTGAAAGAGGGAGGTTACACCCTGCAAGTAACCGCAAGCAAGGTCACCATCAAAGCCAAAAACGCTTTAGGTTTCTTCTATGCCCTTCAGTCGGTTAAGAAGATGCTGCCCGCCAATGTGATGGCCGGAGCAAAAGACGCTAGCGTAACGAGCTACATCTTGCCTTTGGTCAACATCACCGACGAGCCCCGCTATGCCTATCGCGGCTTCATGCTCGACGTGTCGCGCCACTTCTTCACCATCGACGAGGTGAAGCGCATGATCGACGTGATGTCATATTACAAAATGAATGCCTTCCACTGGCACTTGAGCGACGACCAAGGTTGGCGCGTGGAGATTAAGAAATATCCCCGCCTCACCTCAGTGGGTAGCATCGCTCCCAACAGCCGCTTCACCGATATGTATGAGTGTGCGCAATATTGGATTAACAAAGCCTACGGCCCTTACTACTACACCCAAGACCAGCTCAAAGAGGTAGTGGCCTACGCTCAAGCACGCCACATCACCATCATTCCCGAAATCGACATGCCCGGTCACTTCTGCGCCGCTCTGACCTCTTATCCCGAGTATAGCTGCACACCCAACGGCACCCACGTGGTGCAAATTGATGGCGGCATCTATAGCGACGTGCTCAATGTGGCCAATCCCGCAGCCGTGCAGTTTACGAAGGACATCCTTGGCGAACTAATCGACATTTTCCCTGGTGAATACATCCACATCGGTGGCGACGAATGTCCCACTTCGGCTTGGCAAAGCAATGCCGAATGCCAGGCTCAATACAAGAAACTCGGTTTGACCGACTATCGCCAATTGCAGAGCCATTTCATTCAAGAATTGGCCAACTACGTGAAAGAAAAAGGACGCAAACTCGCCATTTGGAATGAAGGCATCACCGCTTCGGGAGCCGACCTCAACATTATGAAGGCCACCGACGCCACCGTTTATTGCTGGACGAGCCCCGAGGCTGCCGCTCAAAAAGCGAAGCAACTCGGCATGGCCAACATCTACACCCCTTGGGGTCCTTACTACATCAACCGCAAACAAGGCAACAGTGAACTCGATCCTCCTGGTGCAGGCTATGGCACCGACGATGTGAAAGCCACCTACAACCAAGCCATTCCCGATGCCACCGACTACGGTGTGCAAGGCACATTCTGGACGGAACACGTGTCTGATGCCGACTACATGGAGTGGCTCGCCTTGCCTCGCCTCATTGCCATTGCCGAGCGCGGTTGGACCACCGAGGCCAACAAAAATTTTGAAGACTTCCGCAAGCGTATGTCGGCCGACACCGTGATGCTCAATTATGGCAATTATAAATATTGCAAGTATTACATGATTGGCTACACCAAGCCCACCGCTGCCAAGGTGATGCCTTTCACCAACACCACAGAGAAGAAATATTACTATCGCCTCATTTCGGGCGGCACCGACGCCACTCGTGTAGGCCGTTGCATCGAAGTGCTCGCATCGGGCTCGTCGCTCATTTCTGCCAACAGCAGCAAGGGCGCCAAGGTTGGTGTGCTTTGGACCAGTCCGCAAGCTAGCGAAGGCGACTCTAATTATGACTATCAATGGTGGAGTCTGGAGCAAGCCCCCAGCAACCCTGACAAATACGCCCTCGTGTGCAAGGCATTGCCCGATGGTTCGATCAATCCCACCCCCACCGCCACGTCTACCTCTGGCCGTTGGAATTATGACAACACCACAAAGCATTACAACTTCGAACTTGGCACGGGCGCTTACGGACAAAAAGGCGATAACTACTACTACACCATCGCTAGCGACAAAGCATCTGGTCAATATTTCAACTCCTCCATGTCGGGCCAAGGCTTAGCCGTAAACCTCTACAATAACCCCAACGATGGCAATGGCGGTCAATGGGAATTTGCCCCGATGGAAGACTATGGATCGAATGTCACTCCTGTCACTTTTGACTATCTGCAAGCTGGCAAAGACTATGTTTTCGCCAACGCTGCCGACGGTTTCAATCAAGACAACCTCGTGGACGACAACGTGAGCACCTCGCCCAAAACGGCTGGCGATGGCTACGATGACCTCAACAACGCTTGGCGTGTGGAAACTTCCACCATCAATGCCGACGGTTCGCAAACCGTATCGCTGAAGAATGTTAACACGGGTCGCTACATCGCTTCAACCTCCTCGTTCGTGTCAAACTTGGGTTGCCCTGTCAATCTCGCTTCCACTGGCACCGATAAGGTGACTATCGCTCTCGACACTCGCACTGGCGCTTTGCGTCTTAAGGTCGACGGTAAGAGCCTCTTCCCCCTCCCCTCGGGTGTGATTTACGCTGGTAGCAACATTCAAGGCGCAAGCTACGACGCTGCAAGCGGCCAAGGCGCTGTGTGGTATGGCATTGAGGTGAATGTCAACACCTATAACTGCAAAGACACCGAGGGCAACCTTATTGCCGTGCGCAAACTGAGTGTGCCTGTTGACTATGATGTGATTGAAAACAACGTTTGTCCTCCCTACAAAAACCACACCGTAGAGAGCATCACGAAAACGGGCGATAACACTTACGATGTGGTCTACAAGCGCTCTGCCTATGCTGTAACTTATCAGTGTGTTGACGACAAGGGCGTGATGGTCGACAAACAAGAAGTTAACGCTCCCGTGGGCGAAAGCTATAAAGTGGCACTGCCCACTCCCAAGTACTACACTTTGAAGTCGTCCACTGCCACCGATGGCGAGATGCTCGACCTCACTGCCGACACCACGATTAAGGTGGTCTACACCACCGACGCTATTACAGGTGTGAAGATGGATGGCGACGTGGTTACCCAACTTCAAGCTGGCAAGAGCTATCTCTTCTACGATGCCACCGATGCTTCGGGTCGTGCAGGCTATCGCCTCATTCAAGACGACACGAAGAAGGTGAACCGCAGCACCACGGCCGAGGGCCTCACTCCCGCTGCCATCTGGACGCTCGAGGGCATGGGCAAGCAGTTTAAGGTGAAGAATGAATACTACGGTCTCTACGTTCCTCAGCTCGTTCGTTCCACCGCCACCACCGCCTCAAAAACGGGAGGTACTTTCACCTTCAACCTCAACTCTGACGGTGAAACTTGGAACATCAAGGGCAGCAACGGACAGTATTGGGACGGCACCGCCGACGGCAATCTCGTGGGTTGGGACGGCGGAACGGGTCACCCCATTCGCATCACCACTTTCTACGCACAACCCATGTACACCGTTGAGGTGATTTGCAAAGATGCTGACGACAATGTGTTGAGCCAAACCTCCGAACTTCTTGCCGCTGGTTCTAGCTACACGCTCACCATCCCCTCAATCGAAGGTTATGAACTGCAAGGCGTTACTGGTAACGAAAACTACACAGGCACCGTGGAGGGCTATCTCACCCTCACGGCTACTTACAACAAAACCGTCGATGGCATCCAAACCGTAGAAGCCGACCGCTCATCGCTTCGCAGCGGCATCTACGATCTTCAAGGTCGCAAACTGCCCAGCGTGCATCAGCGCGGCATTTACATCATCAACGGACAAAAGGTGTTGGTGAAGTAAACTGACACGTTTAATAGGTATATTGCGTCGCTCGCATCAACAAGGTGTGGGCGACGCTTTTAGGTTGGTAGTTACGCATTTCATTAAAATCAAGACTAAGTAACTGTTTCTTTGTTATAGCCCCCCCCCCTTAATCAATTCCCCTCCTTGTTTCCCTATCTTTCTGCCGCTAATATATGATGTCTAGACGAAAAAACAATGAATAATTTGGTGAGTATAGAAAAAAAGAGTACTTTTGCATCCGTATTTGAGAGGGGGTGCTCTCATTTACGCCCTGCAAAGAAATTGGGGTATGGTGTAATGGTAACACTGCAGATTCTGGTCCTGCCTTTCCTGGTTCGAATCCGGGTACCCCAACACTTTCTTTTGCATACACACACAATCCCTTGGGGTATGGTGTAATGGTAACACTGCAGATTCTGGTCCTGCCTTTCCTGGTTCGAATCCGGGTACCCCAACACTTTCTTTTGCATACACACACAATCCCTTGGGGTATGGTGTAATGGTAACACTGCAGATTCTGGTCCTGCCTTTCCTGGTTCGAATCCGGGTACCCCAACGCAAAACGCAGCTTAGTAGCACACACTACTTCGCTGCGTTTTTTCTTTTCTCTGTTTACGAGAATTGCAGAATAAAAAATCGGCGGAAGAGCAAAACTCTTCCGCCGATTAATGTGGAGCGTTTAGTTGCTTAGTCTTCAATCAAGTCGTTGCCAGTCATGTCTGCAGGCTGTTCCAAGCCCATGATGTGCAGAATAGAGGGAGCCACGTCGGCCAACACACCATTCTTCACCTTCGCGTTCTTGTTTTCAGTAACGTAGATGAAAGGCACGGGGTTGAGCGAGTGAGCTGTGTTAGGAGTGCCGTCGGGGTTTATAGCGTTGTCGGCATTACCGTGGTCGGCAATGATAACGGTTTCGTAGCCCACTTCGTTGGCAGCCGTAATCACGTCCTTCACGCAAGCGTCAACAGCCTGCACAGCCTTCCAAATGGCATCGTAAATGCCTGTGTGGCCCACCATATCGCCGTTGGCAAAATTCACCACGATGAAGTCGTACTTATCTTCCTTAATAGCAGCCACGAGTTTATCTTTCACCTCAAAGGCCGACATCTCAGGTTGCAAATCGTAGGTAGCCACTTTGGGCGAGGCCACGAGAATGCGATCTTCGCCCTCGTAGGGAGTTTCGCGTCCGCCGTTGAAGAAGAAGGTAACGTGAGCATACTTCTCCGTTTCAGCCGTGTGAAGTTGCTTCAGTCCCTTAGCCGAGAGATATTCGCCCAAGGTGTTGGTAACGTTCTCTTTCGGGAAGAGAATGTGTACGCCGGTGAATGAAGCGTCGTAGGGAGTCATGCAATAGTATTGCAAGTCCTTAATCGTGTGCATGCCTTCTTCGGGCATATCTTGTTGCGTGAGCACTTGAGTGAGCTCTTTAGCACGGTCGTTGCGGTAGTTGAAGAAGATCACCACGTCGCCTTCCTTAATGCGGCCGTCTACGTTAGCGTTCACCAAAGGCTCCATAAATTCGTCGGTGTTCTTGTGATCCTCGCTGTCGCTGTCGTAGCAACTTTGCACGCCTTCCACCATGTCGGTCACTTGGCGTCCTTTGCCTTCCACGAGTTGGGCGTAGGCAATTTTTACACGGTTCCAGCGCTTGTCGCGGTCCATGGCGTAGAAGCGGCCAATGATGCTGGCAATGTGTGCGCCGTTGGCTGAGCACACGCCTTGCAGTTCGCTAATGAAGCCCTTACCGCTTTTGGGGTCGGTGTCGCGGCCGTCCATAAAGCAGTGTACGTAGGTGTTTTCGGCTACGCCATACTCTTTAGCAATCTCCACGAGTTTAAACAAGTGAGAAAGCGAAGAGTGAACACCACCCGTTGAGGTCAAGCCCATGAGGTGCAGACCCTTGCCGTTTTTCTTGGCATATTCGTAGGCCGAAACAATCTCGGGATTCTTTAGGATAGAACCGTCAGCGCAGGCACGGTTAATCTTTACGAGGTCTTGATACACGATGCGTCCGGCACCGATGTTGAGGTGACCCACCTCAGAGTTACCCATTTGACCATCGGGCAAACCCACATTCTCACCGCAAGTGAGCAGTTCAGAGTGAGGGTAAGTTGCGTTGAGGTGGTCCATAAACGGAGTGGGAGCCTCGAAAATAACGTCGCCATGGTTGTGCTTACCAATGCCCCAACCATCCAAAATCATAAGAAGTGCTTTCTTTGCCATTTTTCTGATAGTAGTTCTATA
>CAVKKI010000051.1:0-13834 GCA_963656725.1 Oribacterium sp.
GAGCGAGCCATACACCTCGTCGGTAGACACTTGATGGTAGCGCACGCCAGGGCGCCACGTGGGATAGCCTTGGGCATCGCGCCCCATTACCCAAGCAGCACGGGCGGCATCGAGCAGATTCTGCGTGCCAAGGATGTTGGTGTTGAGAAAGAGTTGCGGATTTTCAATGCTGCGATCCACATGACTTTCGGCGGCAAAGTTCACCACCACATCGAAACGATATTCACCAAAGAGTTTGTCGAGCAAACCGCGGTCGCAAATGTCGCCCTTCACAAAGAAGCAACGCTCATTGTCGATATCTTCGTCAATCGTGCCTAAATATCCGGCATAGGTGAGCAAGTCGAGCACCACCACGCGAATGTCGTCGTATTTCGGAAGAATGTATTTCAAATAGTTAGCGCCGATAAAGCCGGCAGCACCTGTTACTAAATAGGTCTTCATATTTTATGATTGTGTTTTTTCTTTTTAAAACGCACTTACTCCTTATTTATTGCCTTACTTTTGAGCATAATGTGCCGCCACTTGATTGGTAAGGTCGATAAACTCTTGCACAGAGAGTTGTTCGGGCCGACGAGTAAGTAAGGGTTGAGCCAAGAAGTCGGTGTGATCAGGCGGAGTGGTGCCACACTGTTGGTCGAGGTCGTTGAGCAAGGGCTTGATAGAACCGCGCATCATTTTGCGCCGCTGATTGAAGGTGGTTTTCACCACTCGACGCAGCAACTTTTCGTCGCAGCCAGGGTCGGTCACCTCATTACGCGTCATGCGAATAACGGCACTGCGCACCTTGGGAGGCGGATTAAACACACCAGGCTCTACAGTGAATAGGTAGTCTACCTTATAATAGAGCTGCACCAACACGCTGAGAATGCCGTAGGCTTTGCAGCCGGGTTTCGCCGCCAAGCGCTCGGCCACTTCTTTCTGAATCATGCCCGTGCAGCAGGGAATGAGGTGGCGATAGTCGAGCATCTTGAAGAAGATTTGACTACTTATATTATAAGGATAGTTGCCCGTCAACACAAAGGGGCGGCCACCGAAAGTGGTGTCGAGGTGCATTTTCAAGAAATCGTCCTCAATGATATTCTCCCCCAACTCGGGGAAATGTTCACGCAGGTAGGCCACGCTCTCAAAGTCAATCTCCACCACCTTAAACTCTCGTCCTTTGGGCAAGATGAATTGCGTCATCACCCCCATGCCAGGCCCCACTTCGAGCACGGGCAAGTCAGGACATGCGTCGATGGTGTCGGCAATGGCCTGCGCTGTGGGCAAATGCGTCAAGAAATGCTGGCCGAGAAATTTTTTAGGACGTACGGACTTCATCTGAATTTATTTTTCTACTTTTGCATTGTATTGAAATGCGCCCCTAATTGTGCATGACAAGCAAGCTCACCGAGGGCTGTTTGCTGCAAAGGTAAGCATTTTTATCGGATTGGAATGAAGCACCTACTTATTGTTGTCATAAAATTAGCGCTCCCCTTTGTGCTCGGACTGGGCATTTTGTGGTGGATGTATCGCGACACAGACTGGACAGACTTTCTGCACTGTGTGTGGCACGACATGAATTGGTGGTGGATGCTTCTTTCACTGGCCTTTGGCATTTTGCCGCAAATGGCGCGCGCTTGGCGCTGGAAAATGGCGTTGGCCCCATTGGGCGAAAAAGCACGACGCACTACTTGCACCGACGCCATCTTTATGTCGTATGCCGCCAGTTTGGTCATTCCCCGTGTGGGCGAGGTGACGCGTTGTGGCACGTTGAAAAAGTGCGATGGAGTATCGTTTAGCAAATCCCTAGGCACGGTGGTGACCGAGCGATTGGTCGACTCCTTGCTGATGCTTTGCTTTACGGGCGTTGCCTTCTTGGTGCAGTTGCCTATGTTATTGTCGTTTCTTGAAAAAACGGGTACGGACTTCAACGACATTCTTCACCGCTTCACAGGCACGGGCTACCTCGTCACCTTCATTTGCCTCATTGCAGCCGTGGCAGCTGCCCTTATTTTAATGCATCGTTATGCCGTGTTTCAGAAAGGGCGCGATGTGCTTCACGATGTGTGGGAGGGTGTGTTGTCGCTGCGAAAGGTGCATAACCTGCCACTTTACGTGTTTTATAGTCTACTCATTTGGGTGGGCTACTTCCTACACTTCTACATTGCTTTCTTCTGCTTCGACTTCACCGCCAACGTTTCTATCGACGCTGCTTTTCTCATTTTCTGCGTAGGCACGTTCGCCGTACTAGTACCCACCCCCAACGGAGCCGGCCCTTGGCACTTTGCAGTGAAAACGATGCTCGTGCTTTTCGGCCTAGCCGAATCGAAAGCCATTCTCTTCGCCCTCGTGGTGCACACCATACAAACGGCTCTCGTGGTGCTGCTCGGTGCCTTCGGGTGGGCAAGAATGAACGCACGAAAGCCAATCAGTCAAAATAACAAAACCGAACAAACAAACCAAAATTGCAAACGCAGCTAAGCCCACCGCCTAGCCTTTTATCCGTTTGCAACGCTAAAATATTTACACTATGAGCGAAATAGCAAACCTGCAACCGCAAGCCATTTGGAAGAACTTCGACCTTCTCACCCAAGTGCCCCGTCCCTCCGGACATCTCGAAAAAGTGCAACAATTCCTGCTCGACTGGGCCCAAAGCAAAGGCGTAGAGGCCTTTAAAGACGAAGCTGGAAACATCATTATGCGCAAAGCGGCTTCCGCAGGAATGGAAGACCGCAAAATCATCACCCTGCAAGGTCACATGGATATGGTGCCCCAAAAAACAAAGGACTCCACCCACAACTTTGAAACCGACCCCATTCAAACCTACATCGATGGCGATTGGGTAAAGGCCAAGGGCACCACACTCGGCTCTGACGACGGTATGGCTGTGGCCACCATCATGGCTGTGATGGAAGACGACACCCTGAAGCACGGCCCCATCGAGGGCTTCATCACCGCCGATGAAGAAACCACCATGTATGGCGTAAACCACATGAAGGCCGACGTGATTGAGGGTGACATCTTACTCAACCTTGACGATGAAACCGAGGGTGAAATGATTATCGGTTCGGCCGGCGGCGTAAACATGACCGCTACGCTCGAATATCAGTCGAAAGACGTTGACCCCACCGACGCCGCAGTGAAAGTGACACTGCACAAGCTCTTTGGCGGACACTCTGGCCTTGAAATCAACGAGGGCCGCTGCAACGCCAACAAAGCCATGGCACGCATCGTGCAAGACGCCATTGCCAACTTCGAAGCTTGCCTTTCAGAGTGGAAGGGTGGCAATATGCGCAATGCCATCCCCAGTTCGGCCGAAGTGGTGCTTACCTTGCCGAAGGAAAACGTGGAAGCCTTTAAGGAAGTGGTGGCCGAATGGCGTCAGACTTTGAAGGAAGAGTACAGCCCCATTGAGAAAGACTTACAGCTCGACGTGGAAGATGTGGCATTGCCCGCACACATCGTGCCTAGCGAAATTCAAGACAATCTCGTAGACACTCTTTGCGCTGTGCACAATGGGGTTTACCGCATGATTCCCTACAACAACACCATTGTAGAAACTTCTTCTAACTTGGCCATTGTGGAGATTGGCGAAGGTCATGCAAAGTTCCTCATCCTCATCCGTTCCTCACGCGACTCTATGCGCGAATGCTGCGTTGAAACGCTCGAAAGTTGCTTCATGATGGCCGGCATGAAGGTGGAAACCGACGGCGACTATCCCGCTTGGCAGCCCAACCCCGAGAGCGAAATTGTGGAACTGATGAAGGGCATCTACAAAGAGCTATTCAACGAAGAAAGCATCGTGCAGGTGGTTCATGCGGGTTTGGAGTGTGGCGTCATCGGCGCTCTTCGTCCCAACATGGATTTGGTGAGCTTCGGTCCCACGCTGCGATCACCCCACACGCCCAACGAGCGTTGCTACATCCCAAGCGTAGAGAAATACTGGAAGTTTGTGAAAACCATCCTCGAGCGCGTTCCTGTTAAAAAATAATCCCCCTACTTGCTTTTCAGAGACACTCTGAAAACAAACATCAATAGCAATCAGCCTTCACTCTCTTTGTGGAAAGTGAAGGCTGACTTTTATTTCTGCCCTACCCTATTTCCTTGCTATCTGCTTGCCACTTCTCATCATTTTTAACGAGAATGAAAAAATTCTTCAACAAAGCCCTTGGTTTTCTTGCTTATATAACCTACGTTATCTAATTTTGCAAACCCATTTACAGAAATTAAGCACAACTGTCACGTCATGACTAACAAAAGTCAACGTTTGGCGTTCCTACTCACCTTGCTGATGCTCACCATAGCAAGGCTGAACGCCACACAAAACAATCTACATTTTGTAATTCTCGGTGATTCGAACACCTCAATCGGTGGCGAACTCTGCAACGAGCCGCTAGGCTGGACACACTGGTTTGTTGAACGTATGCAACCAGCCAGTTGCCGAAGCTATGCTCGCAGCGGCGCTACCTGGACAAACACCGCCAACACGAAGCGAAACACGAAAGAGAACATAGGCCGATTAGGTAACGACAACGTCATCTTCAACCAAGTGTGTCGGCTCCTTGAGGCCACCGACGACGGCACGCAGCCTCAACCCGACGTCATTCTCATAGCTGCCGGCACGAACGACGCATGGTTTCAAGCGGAACGTCCGCACGTTTTCGACCTTACTGCCACACAAGCCTTTCAGCCTAGCATTAGCAACGTGCTTCAACGAAAGCCGAACACGCTGCTCAGCCTTGCTGAGTCGGTAAGATACAGCTGCGAACTACTCATGCAGCGTTTTCCACAAGCTCGCCTCATTTTGCTCACGCCCATGCAAACCACGCAAGCCCGCTTTGAAGACACGGAGAGAGTGGGCACGATTATTGAGCACTGCGCCCACCGGATGTCTATCCCCGTTATTCGGCAAGACTATCTCTGCGGTGTTTACAACCTTTGCGAAGCCTCCTCTCCCCTACGCACCTACGATGGCACACACACCTGTGCCGAAGGCGCCAAGCGAAACGGCTATTTTCTGGCTCGACAAATCGAAGCGTTACTTACGCAATAACAACCAGAGGCACACATTATATATAATATAAGGTATCATATAGGCATTGACCATCCCCCCGAAAAGAAACGACTGTTTCCCCTCATCGCACACAAACTAAGCAATGATTTTCTCCGACTTATTTTTTCTCTACGCCTTTCTGCCCTCCTTCTTCATCTGCTACCTGCTAGCTGCAGTGGCCGACCGTCGATGGGTGAGTGGCAGCCCTAAAGGCGACACACTGACAAGCACCGGACGAAACACGTTTAAAAACGCCGTGCTCGTCATCTTCTCGCTCGTGTTCTACGCTTGGGGCGAACCCATCTACGTGTTTCTCATGCTGCTAAGTTCGTTGCTCAACTACGCAGCCGGCTTGCTCATCAATCAGCAAACCAACCACCGACGCACCGCCCTAACCGTGGGCATTGCTTGCAACTTGCTCATTCTTGGCATCTTTAAATACCTTGGGTTCTTCGCCAGCATCCTTGTTGACTGCGGACTTCATGTGAGCGTGCCGCAAATTGCGTTGCCCATCGGCATTAGCTTCTACACCTTTCAATCCATTTCTTACTTGGTCGATGTTTACCGAAAAGAGTCGCCCGTGCAGCGCCGCTATGGCAACCTTCTGCTCTACATCTCGATGTTTCCGCAACTGGTGGCAGGCCCCATTGTGCGCTATGGCACAGTGGCGCACGAAATACAACATCGCCACGTTGAAGGGCACGACATTGCCGACGGTGTATATCGCTTCCTTCTAGGTTTAGGCAAGAAAGTAATATTAGCCAATCAACTTTCTGAAATATCCGACCAATTCCTTGTCAATGGCCTTTCTAACCTCACCACTACGGGAGCTTGGGTGGGCATTGTAGCGTTTACCTTCCAAATCTATTTCGACTTTTCAGGCTACTCCGACATGGCCATTGGCCTGGGGCGTATGTTGGGCTTCCACTTCAACGAAAACTTCAAACATCCCTATTGCTGCAACTCCATCACCGACTTCTGGCGGCGTTGGCACATCTCGTTGGGCAGCTTCTTCCGCGACTACGTCTACATTCCCCTTGGTGGCAATCGTCGGCATCAGGCGCTCAACATTCTCGTGGTGTGGTTTCTCACGGGCATGTGGCACGGCGCTAGCTGGAACTTCATCATTTGGGGCCTGTATTTCGGCGTGATTGTGATGGTTGAAAAACACACCGTGTTGCGCTGGAAAGAGCACATCCCCGCTCCCTTGCTTCACCTTTATAGCCTCGTGTTAGTGGTCATTGGTTGGGGCATATTCTATTTCGATGACTTTGGGAAAATGCAAGCCTTCTTCCACACGGCCTTTGGCGGAGCGAAGGTGATAGACGACTTCGTGACCCATAGCGCACTGCTCGACAACTTCTGGCTGTGGATAGCCGCTCTTGTTTTCTCTCTGCCTTTACGCACCACAATAGCCGAGTGGAGCGAGAAGCACCTCATGCAATGGGATAGCGAGGCATACCTCTTCGTCACCACCCTACTGAAGGTGGTTTTCTCTCTTGCGCTCCTTGCTTTAAGCACGGCTCTGCTTGTGGGAGCCACGAATAATGCTTTTATTTACACGCGTTTCTAAACCTTACAACCATCGTTTGTATGTCACACAACACAGACAAGCAAAAAATATATAGCGCCGTCTATCTCACGCTGCTGGGCGTGGCGTTTTGCATCGGCGTCTTGGTGTTTAATTTCTTTCCTCGAAGCACGGTGTCGCAACTCGAAAAGCGCGAGTTGGCTCACTTTCCAGCGTTTAGTTTAGAGAAGTTGATGAGCGGCGCCTACACCAAAGAAATCTCATCATGGTTTAGCGACAGCGAGCCTTATCGTGACGAACTCATGCAGATGAGCATGGGCATTAAAGACGGCATTGCCATTGCACCCACCGACGACAACGTGCGCTTTCACGCTTCCACCGACTCACCCACGAGCGGAGAAGAAGAAGGCGAAGAAGAGATGGACGATCAGCGCAACGTGGGCGAATATAAAAACGAGCAAACGGCCAACGAGAAAGCCAAAATTGCCAACGCCGGAATCATGGTGGTGGGCAAGGGAGACAAGGTGCGTGCGCTGATGGCCTTTGGCGGTTCGGCAAAGGGCGGTGGCGCTTATGCCGAAGCGGCCAACAAATATAAGGAAGTGTTTGGAGCGAAAGTAAACGTTTACTGCATGGTCATTCCCACGGCGGTGGAGTTTTATTGTCCCGACAATGCCCGCTCGCACACCACGCCGCAACGCCCAGTCATCAACAACATTCACGCTCACCTAGCACCGGGTGTGAAAGCCGTTGACGTTTACACTCCGCTAGGCGCTCATGCCGCTGAAGACATCTATCTGCGCACCGACCATCATTGGGCACCCTTGGGCGGCTACTATGCGGCGCAGCAATTTGCCAAGGTGGCGGGTGTGCCTTTTCCTGATTTGAAGAGCTACGACCGCAAGGTTGTGCATAATTACGTGGGCAGCATGTATGGTTATTCAAAGGATATTTCCTTAAAACAAGCCCCCGAAGATTTCGTTTATTACACCCCGCGCAATGTGAGCTACACCACCACCTACACCGACTACACCGTCGACGCCAACTACCACGTCACCTCCACAAGCAAGCCCCACACGGGAGCCTTCTTCGTGCATTATCGCGACGGTAACGGTGGCGCTTATTGCACCTTCATGGGCAGCGACATGCGCATCACTCAAGTGCGCACCAACACCGCTAACCATCGCCGTGTGCTCATTCTCAAAGACAGTTTTGGCAACGCCCTTCCCGGCTATTTGTTTTATAGTTTTGAAGAGATTCACGTGGTGGACTATCGCTATTTTGGCCGCAACATGAAGGAGTATGTAGCCGAGAATCACATCACCGACATTCTCTTTGCCAACAACATTTTCAATGCCTATTCGCCTAAAATCTACAAGCGCTATCTAGCCTTCCTCACGCAGCCCAACTCCTCGCCCCATGCAGCCGCTCCACAAGCCTCTTCCACCGTAAAGAAGGAGAAGCAAGGAACTGCTCACGGCGTTGATGAAAAGAAAACAACTCCTAAAGCCGAGTCAAAAACTCAACCTAAGGAGTTGTCTGTGCATGAAGAAGCAAAAGAGAAAGCCACGCCTTCGAAAGAAAAGGCTACCCGAACAGAAGAGAAGGCCACACCTGCCAAAGAGTTGGGCGAAGGCTCGGCGCAGAACTAAAGCACCTTCTGCGGGGTGCGCGTTTCTCGTTGCTCATAAAGTTCATCAATGATGCCGTCGGCCAAACCGATGATAGGCACGTGAATGTATTCGGCCTTCACCATGCGGGCAATGCGTAGAAAGATTTCGGCAGCGGGAATGATTACATCAGCGCGGTCGTCCTTCAATGCATATTGTTCCATGCGCTCTTCTACACTCAAAGGGTTGAGTGCGTCGTAGATGGCTTGCACAGAGTAGATGGGCATGCGCTGCAAAGCCTTGTCTTTAATGGCCGTCATGCGATAGATTTTGTTGATATTTCCACCCGAACCAATGATGTTGATGTGGTCGATGCCCGTTTTCATCATTTGCTGAAGGTCTTCTTCCAAGCGTAGCCATTCATCGTCGCGCACCTTGCCCGTGAGCAGGCGCACTGTGCCGATGTTATACGACACCGAACTGTGCAGTTCTCCATTCGTCAGGAAGTTCACTTCGGTCGATCCACCGCCCACATCCACATAGATGTAAGCCCCCGTGCGGTCGGCCATACACTCTAGGTGATTAGAGTAGACGATGCGAGCTTCTTCTTTTCCATCAATAATCTCTATGTTGATGCCTGTGTCTTTTAAGATGCGACGTATCACCTCGGGGCCATTCACGGCATCGCGCATGGCCGAAGTGGCACAAGCTCGATAGTCTGTCACATCATAAATCTTCATCATTTGCCGATAAGCCTTCATCAGACGGCGCAACTTCTCGGCTTTTTTCTCACTCAAAGCACCGTCTTTGAAAATGTCGAAGCCTAGGCGCAGAGGCACACGCAACAACATCACCTTTTTAAATTTATTCTTATCGTTTGCCTCGCGGTCGATGCTCTTAATAAGCAAGCGCACTGCGTTAGAGCCAATGTCGATGGCGGCATAGTTTAGTCGGGCCATAATGAAGGTGCTTAATTTTTGTAGTGGTTATAGATTTCCTCTTGCGAGCGATGCATTTCCACATCATCGCAGGGCTCGTAGTTGAGTCCACGCCACTCAAGGTTGCGCCCCGTGCCGTCCACAATGCGGCCTTGCATTGTGTCGTTAAGCGCAAAGTCAATCACGGCTTTAAGGTCTTCTTTTATGGTGGGGTCGTACACGGGTGTCACTACTTCCACGCGGTTATTGAGGTTGCGTGGCATCCAGTCGGCCGAGCCGATAAACATTTTATCTTCGCCACCGGCGCAGAACTGGAAGATGCGTGCGTGCTCCAAATAACGGTCGATGATGCCCACAATGCGCATCGTGTCGCTCTTGCCAGGAAGGCCCGTCACGAGCGAACAGTTTCCACGCACCACGAGCTGCACAGGCACGCCATTAGCCGATGCTTCATAGAGCTTTTTCACCATCAAAGGATCGGTGATGTGGTTTATTTTGATGCGAATGTAAGCCGGCTTGCCCACGTTGTGGTTTTTGATTTCATCGTTGATAAGCCGCACAAACTTGTTGCGCATTTCATTGGGCGACACAAGCAGTTCTTTGTATTTCACCGGCAGGTAGGGATGCTCAATGAAGTTGAACACCTGAGCCACGTCGCGCACAATGTTGCGGTTGGCCGTCATCAGCATGTAGTCGGTGTAACAGCGGGCGTTGCCTTCGTGGAAGTTACCCGTGCTCACCACGCAAATATCGGCCCCTTTGCGCATGCCGATGTGCGTTATTTTAGAGTGCACCTTCAGTCCTTCCACTCCGAAAATAACGTGTATTCCCACATCTTGCATCTTCTTCGACCAGCTGATGTTTGAGGCTTCATCGAAACGAGCTAGCAGTTCTATCACCACAGTCACCTGCTTTCCATTTTGCGCAGCGTTGATTAATGCCTTCACCACTTTCGACTCGCGAGCCAAGCGATAGAGCGTGGTGCGAATGCTCTTTACTTCTTTATGCACAGCGGCCTCTTGCAGCAAGCGAATGTAGGAGGCAAAGTCGTGATAGGGCACATGGATGAAGCGGTCGCGTTTGCGCACGGTTTCAAGCAGCGAGCCCTCGCCCATGAGTTCGGGCTTCATAATGGGTGTCCATTTGGAGTATTTTAAATCCGTGCGTCCGCAGTCGGGAAACGACATGAGGTCGCGGTGATTTTGGTAGCGACCCGCAGCCAGAATGGTGTCGAGTTTGTCCACATTTAGTTTACCTAGCACGCGTTTCAACACGTCGCGCGGCATCTCTGCATCGTAGATCACGCGCAGGGCCTGTCCTTTTTTACGGCTTTTCACGCCCTTCGATATTTTCTGCATTAAACCCGTGCGAAGGTCGTTGTCAATCTCCATCTCGGCATCTTTCGTAAACTTGAAAGCGTAGGCCTCGAAAAGGTTATAGTTTAGGCCGGCAAAGAGCAAGGGAAGGGCAAAACGCACCACATCGTCTACATACATAATGTAGCTTTTGCCCTCTTTATCGGGCAGTTGCACAAAGCGGCCCACCACGCTCACTGGCAGTTGCAGCAAGGCATATTCGGGGTGGGTTTTATCGGTTTTCTTGCGCATCTTCACGGCCAAGTAGATGCATTCATCGGGCTCATTGTTGAGGTCTTTCACGGCCGAAAACCACACAGGGGCGATGTGCCCTGCCAGGTTTTGATAATAGAAGTTGCGTACAAATGCCTGCTGCTCTTCGTCGAGCTGACGGTCGTTGACCAAGAGGATGTTTTCGGCTGCTAGGTCGGCCTCAACGTGGCGAATCACTTGGTCGTATTCCTTCGCGTATTGCGCATTGAGGCGGTTAATCACCTTGAGTGTCTGCACGGCTTCTTGACGTTCCTCGCGCGACTCTTTATCGTCCCACTCGGCCAGGCGATTGAGCAAAGCCACACGCACACGGAAAAATTCATCGAGATTGTTGGAGTAGATGCCTAAAAAACTCAAGCGCTCAAGCAAGGGCACGTTTTCTTTTTGGGCTTCTTGCAGAATGCGACGGTTGAAGTACATCCAGCTCACATCGCGTGGCACGTACTCCTTATAGCTTTGTTCTTTCTTTGTCATTGTTTATGGAGATTTGTTTGGGTGCAAAATTAGCGTTTGTTGATGTCGAAGTTGTTACAGCCGCATTACAAAAGTGTGAAGGTAGAGCCTTCCCTACCACAAGTTTTCTCGACACACGCCCCCTGCACTATTCTATTTGAAAAGAAATGCTTAATTTTGAACTCTCAAAAGGCGTTTTGACAACCTTGAAACAAACAAATATCAAATCATAAACATAACCCGCAAAGAAATGAAACAACTGCGAATGTTGATGGCTTTCTTCGCCATCATGGTGGGCACACTAGTGGCCGCCAGCTGTTCTGACAACGACACCAACGAGGCGAACAGCAACAAAGTGTATTATCAGTTTAGCTGTGAAAACGAAGGCGCTGTGGTGATTGACAACGACCTAAACTACAACGCTGAAACCTACTTTACGTTGCTCAACGAGCGCCTAGCCGACTGCAACGGATGGTATGACAACTCGGCCGAGGGCACAGAGAAAGCCAAAGAGGCAGTGGAGAAAACCATTACCGACTTTGAACAAAACGCCCTGTCCACCGTCTACTATTATGGACAGTTTGCAGTGAACTACAAGCAGAAAGACGCTACGCAAACCACGAAGTTGGCCGATTACGTCACTCACAAAACGCTGAGCAAAGAGGCCCTGACTAAGGCCGTGAGCGACATTGCCGCTGCTAACCCCGACGGTTTCACCGTAGATGCTCAAACGCTGATGCCCGTGACTAAAGGTTTCGCCGTGGCTGTGGAAGACACGCAAGATAGTTTCGGTGCCGAGGGCCTGAACAAGGTGATTAACTACGTAACGAGCCACAGCGATGTGAATGCTTATGGTGGTTGGCTCAACTCCGACAACAACCAGTTCTACTACGATGCCACCATCATCTGCTCCACTCGCGAAGAAGCCGAAACGTTAGCTAAACAAAACCATCAAATTGCCTATTTCGACCTTGAGAATATGGAGGAAATTCGACTCTAACGCATTTATGCCCTGGCATAGGGGAGAGCCCTAGGTATACATATAAAATAAACTCGCTTGCACTATCTCTGGAAAGAGATTTGCAAGCGAGTTTCTTTTTATTTTATGCCAACGCGGGCCGCATCACCCCCACTAACGCGGTCGATTCTACAGGCGAGATTAGCCCCACACTTCTTTAGCAATGCTTTGCACCAAAGCAATTTTGGCCCATTGCTCTTCGTCGGTGAGTTTGTTGCCAATTTCGCACGAAGCAAAACCGCATTGAGGGCTCAAACAGAGATTTTCCAAGGGCACATATTTAGCGGCCTCGTGGATGCGACTAATCACAGTGGCGCGGTCTTCGAGCACGGGGCTCTTCGTGGTGATTAAGCCAAGCACCACCTTCTTGCCCTCGGGCACATACTTCAAAGGTTCGAAGCCACCCGAACGCTCGTCGTCATACTCTAGGTAGAAACCGCCCACATTCTCCTTGGCGAAGAGCACGGGAGCTACGGCATCGTAGGGACCTTGTGAGGCCCAAGTGGAGTGGTAGTTGCCACGACACACGTGGGTGTTGATGGCCAAGTCGGCGGGAGCACCTTCGAGCGCCTTGTTGTTCACCTCAAGGTAGATGTTCATCAAATCGTCCACTTCGTAGCCGCAGCCCGTCATGGTTTCCCAAAACTCCTTGTCGCACACCATGCCCCAGGTGCAATCATCAAACTGAATGTTGCGGCAACCTGCAGCATAAAGTTCTTTAATGACCGTGCGGTAGGCAGCGGCAATATCGTCAATAAGTTCTGCGTGGTTGGGATAAACGCTGCGCGTGTTGGCCGTGTTGCTCTCGCCGCGGAACAATTCAGCATAGAACTGTGCGGGGGCGGGAATGGTTTGACGAGCCACGACACCCTCTGTTTCAAACTGCTTCACAAACTTGAAGTGCTCTACGAAAGGATGGTTCTCGCCTGAGATTTTACCTGTTAGAGCGCATGAGCCTTTGGTGGTTTCTTCGCCGTGGAAGAAGTAGCCGTGGTCTAGCTCAATATGCTCCACGCCGTTGAGTCCCCACATAAAGTCGAGATGCCAGTAGCTGCGACGATATTCACCATCGGTAATCACCTTCAATCCGGCTTGCTTTTGTTGGGCAATGAGTTCGGTAATGCACTTATCTTCCACAGCCTTTAGCTGGGCTGCGTTAATGTCGCCACTTTCGAAAGCGGCACGTGCGGTTTTAATTTCTTGGGGGCGAAGAAAACTGCCCACGATGTCGGCGCGGAAAGGCGCGTTGTTTGTTTGATTTGCCATAATTTTGTTTCTTATTTTTGTTTGTTGTTTTTTGATTTCGAATGCAAAGTTACGGCGTGTTTTCTTACCGAACAATAGCCTTGTGAATAACGGGAAATTATGCTATCTTTGCGCAGAAAACATTCATTACACAGGAAATTATCCTCCACAAACCGCATTTCACAGAATGGAAAATCTCGACAAAACAGACAAGGCCATCCTTCGTGCCTTGCAGCAGAATGCGAAACTCACCACTAAAGAACTAGCCGACAAGGTGCATCTCAGCACCTCGCCCACCTTCGACCGCCAGAAGCGCCTGGAGCGCGAGGGCTACATTAAAAAATATGTGGCGCTGGTCGACTCGCGCAAAGTGGGCAAC
>CAVKKI010000052.1:0-13811 GCA_963656725.1 Oribacterium sp.
GCGTAATATTTTGAAGCGTGACAACCTACAAGAAGGAGGTGGAAACTTAGAAGGCATTCCTATGTGAAAACTTTTATGAATACCGCACACAAAAAGCTATAAGTAGGTAGCCCAATTATTTATTTCTTTTCAGGCTACCTACTTATTACCAATTTTTTATGCGTTTTCTACTTCTTGTTCTTTCAAACCTGTAATCTCTACGATTGTGTTAACAGGAAGTCCCAGTTCTTTCATTTTTTTGGCCGTTTCCAAGGTTGTCTTTTTTCTACCTATAGCCTCGCCCTCAGCACGACCCTCGGCACGACCCTCGGCACGACCTTCGGCACGACCCTCGGCACGACCCTCGGCACGACCCTCAGCACGACCTTCGGCACGACCTTCAAGCCTACCCTCTTCGCGCTCTGTATAAATATTGTCGCGCAAAATAACGATGTTGTCGAGATGCTTGTAGTAAGCAGAGCGTTCCGACTTGTTCATTCTGTCAATTGTCAGTTGCTCCTTCACTTCCTCCATGCCTGGAGCCTTTGCCCCTTGTGGCACGTCACCCGTGTTTAGATAATACACCCACTCTTCAAGCGAGTTCTTCGCCACACGGTCAAAGTCGTTCACTTTCAAAATGTAGTACTCTGGGTAGAGGTCGCTCACGGCATCTACATTAAACTTCTGCCTTTGAAACGGACTCAACTCCAGCAATTCGCCGTTGTGTATGCCACGAAATTCCGTTTTGCCATGATACACAATGTCCGTGCCCTTACCAAGAGAAAAGTACACGATGTTCACGCTGTAGATTTTGCGGATATTCTCGTAGCCTTCGCCTTTCTTTATGTATTCGGTAACAAGCTTTGAAGTGCCAAACAACATACGTTGAAAATAAGCATACTCCGTGTTGTTCTGCACTTCTATAAGGAATAGCTCACCGTTTTCATTCTCGGCAAGCATATCCACTCGGTTATATTTATCGTTTTCGTCTTCTTGATTGCTTTCGCTTTCAAGCATGTGTTTGATTTTCACCTTCATGCCAAGAAGCGTTGTGAGAAAACCTTCAAGAATGCCAAAGTTTGCTTTCTGCCGAAGCAGGCGTTTCATGGCCCAATCAAAACGTATGTATTTACTTTCGCCCATAATTATGCTATTGTGTGGCAAATATAAGCATTTTTATTATTTCTGCGGATAAGAGTTTTACTTTTTGTTCTAAGTATCAGCTTAATAGGGAGGGGCGTGAAAGTTTTAGACAAACGATGAAACACAATTCGGCCTCTATTAAAAATTATTTTTCACACAATTCTTTATGACAAGAAAGTTAACAACCCGCTTTTTTTACTACATTTGCAGAGGAAATGAAATGTCAAACTAACAAAAAGCATAGAAAGACACATGAAGAAGAATTCTCTTTGTCGACAAACGCTCCGCAAGCTGCAAGCAAAACTTGGCTTCGGAACTGCTAGCAAACTTCTTAGCTCGCTATTTATGGTTGCCGCCATGCTCGTAAGTTGCGGCAGCGGAAGCAGCAACGACATCACTCCCGAGCCCTCGCCCACTCCCACTCCCGCCCCCACGCCTAGTGAGGAAACCACCTTCGCCAAAGGCGCTGATGTGGGTTGGCTCACCGAAATGGAGGCCTCTAACCGCAAATTCTACACTGCTGCGGGTGAAGAGAAAGAGTGTATGGCCCTGCTCAAGCAGCTAGGTATGAACGCTATTCGCCTACGTGTGTGGGTTAACCCCACCGATGGTTGGTGCAACAAGGCCGACGTGCTGAAGAAAGCGAAACGTGCGCAAGCCCTTGGCATGGACATTATGATCGACTTCCATTATGGCGACTCTTGGTGCGACCCTGGTCAGCAGCCCATTCCCGCTGCATGGGAAGGTCACACTCTTTCGCAACTCAAGACCGACGTGGCCGACCACACGAAGGACGTGTTGCAAACGCTTAAGGACAATAACATTAGCGTGAAGTGGGTGCAGGTGGGCAACGAAACCACTAGCGGCATGCTTTGGCCTACGGGTAAGGCCGAGGGCACTAACTTCTACAACTTCTCGCAACTTTTCAAAGCCGGTCGCGACGCGGTGAAGGAAGTTTACGCTGATGCGCAAGTCATCATTCACCTTGATCGTGGCGAAGACCTTGCCCACTTCACCTGGATGCTTAACGGCTTGAAGAACTACTCCGTGCAGTGGGACATCATCGGCGTGTCGTTCTATCCTGAAGAGAGCAATTGGGAAGAACTCACCACTACGTGCTTGGCCAACCTCAAGACGCTGAAAAACACCTACAAGTGCCCCGTCATGGTGTGCGAAGTGGGAATGCCTTGGGACGCCACCCACGCCTACGACATGCTCAACAAACTCATCACGGGTTGCAAGGCCGACGACCTCTGCCTTGGCGTGTTCTACTGGGAGCCCGAGTGCTACAACTGGAAGAGCTACTCAAAAGGCGCTTTCAACCTGCAAGGCCGCCCCACCAAGGCAATGAATGCCTTTGCCAATTAACAACGTAAGAAAAACGATAGGTGTTCGGAAGCGCAGAAACCATTCTCCGCTTCGAACACCTTTTTAATTGCACACCTTAATATATATATATAGGAATAACCCCATGATCAATAAACACCTACTTTGCGCCTTAGCCTTCGCCTCATCGGTGGCCGCCTCGGCGCAAGAAGCGCAGACGCAACGGCTCACGTCGTGGCAATTCTCGCGCGACAGCCTTCACTACGAAAACGTAACCATTCCCCACGATTGGGCCATCAATGGGCCGTTCGACAAGAAGTACGACCTGCAATACGTAGCCATTGAGCAGAACGGCGAAACGGAAAAGACGGAAAAGTCGGGCCGCTCGGGTTCGTTGCCTTGGATTGGGCGCGGATTTTATAAGACGAACGTGAAGTTGAGCAAGCTTCCCGCGGCCGCCACTCTCTGCTTCGACGGCGCCATGAGCGAGCCCCACGTTTACGTCAACGGCCAATTGGCCGGATGGTGGGCCTATGGCTACAACGCCTTCCGCCTCGACATCACCCCTTATCTTAAAAAGGGAAACAACACCATTGAGGTGAGCCTCAACAATCGCGAAGAGAGTTCGCGTTGGTATCCTGGCGGTGGATTGTTCCGCCCCGTCACCCTCGTCACCACCTCTGCCACAGCGCAGCTCGACCCTTGGGGCGCCTACTTCCGCACCACCGCCATTCACGGCGAAGGCGGTGAAGCCACGGCGCAGACACAAGTTAAATTAGTGGGCTCCAACTTCAGCCAAATCAAAGTGGAGCAATCACTGCTCGACGCCGAGGGCCAGCAAGTGGCCGCTTGGAGCAGTTCCACGCTCAACGCCGAGGGCGAAGCGCAAGGCGAGTTGCAAGTAAAGGCCGCCCATTTGTGGTCGCCCGAGCAGCCCTACCTCTACACACTCGTCACACGGGCCGTGAAAGGCAAGAAGGTGATTGACGAAAGCCGCCAAAAAGTGGGAATTCGCACAGTAAGCGTGGCGCAATACGATGGTTTCCAACTCAATGGCGTGACACGCAAATTCAAAGGCGTGTGTCTGCATCACGACTTAGGCTCTATCGGCACGGCCGAGAACAAAGCAGCCTTTATTCGTCAGGTAAAGATTATGAAAGAGATGGGTGCCGACGCCATTCGCACAGCTCACAACATGCCCTCGAGCATGGAGATGGCCGTGTGCGACTCTATGGGCATGATGGTGATGGCAGAGAGTTTCGACATGTGGATTTATCCGAAATGTAAGAACGGCTACGCCCGCTTCTTCCACGACTGGGCCGACCGCGACATCACCAACCTCGTGCTCAATCACCGCAACCACCCCTCGGTGGTGATGTGGAGCATTGGCAATGAGATACCAGAGCAATGGAGCGAGGAGGGAAGGCAAATTTCGGAGCGTTTGCAAAACCTCTGTCACCAACTCGACCCCACCCGTCCCGTCACTCAGGGCATGGACCGCGCTGAGGATGCGCTCAAGTCGGGCTTTGCGCAAACGATGGACGTGCCGGGCTTCAACTATCGAGTTTATAAATACGACAACAGCATCAAACAGTTGCCCAAAGGCTTCCTTCTCGGTTCGGAAACGGCCTCCACAGTGAGTTCGCGTGGCGTGTATAAATTCCCCGTCACCGTGTCAGACCACAACACCTACGCCGACGGACAATGCTCAAGCTACGACGTGGAATATTGCCCGTGGAGCAATCTGCCCGACGACGACTGGCAGATGCAAGACGACCGCAACTACACCATTGGCGAGTTTGTGTGGACGGGTTTCGACTACCTTGGCGAGCCCTCGCCCTACGATGAATATTGGCCCTCGCGCTCCAGCTATTTCGGCATTTGCGATTTGGCCGGACTGCCCAAGGACCGCTACTACCTCTACCGCTCTCACTGGCGCTCCGACTCGCCCACGCTTCACCTACTTCCTCATTGGACGTGGCCAGGCCGCGAGGGCGAAGTAACTCCCGTTTACTGCTACACCAACTCTCCCTCGGCCGAGCTTTTTGTGAACGGCAAGAGCCAAGGCCGCCTCACGAAGTGCGACACCACTCGTCTTGACCGTTACCGCCTTCGTTGGAACGACGTGCGCTATGAGCCAGGCGAACTGAAAGTGGTGGCCTACGATTATCGTGGCAACGTGGTAGGCACCGAGGTGGTGCGCACGGCTGGCGCTGCCAACCACATTGTGCTCAACGCCGACCGCTCCACGCTCAAAGCGGGTTGTGGCGATTTGGCCTACATCACTGTGTCGTTGGCCGACAAAGACGGCACGTTCTGCCCCACGGCCACCAACGAAATGAAGTTTGAGGTGACGGGCGACGCGGCCAAATTCCGTGCCGTGTGCAACGGTGACGCCACATCGCTAGTGCCGTTCAATTCGCAGCAGATGCCCTTGTTTAGCGGCCAGCTCGTTATCACGGTCGAGGCCGTGAAGCGCGGCAAATCGGCTCTCGTGGTTTATTCACATGGGTTGCCCACTGCTTCAATGATTATTGAGGTGCAGTAATAGCTCTGAGGGCGCTAATAGCTCCGGGGGCGACGCGTCCCGCGTCGGCGCTAGCACTGACGCTAGAAGCTAAGCCCCCAAAACAGGCAAAGAAAAAGGCAAGCATTTGGTGCTTGCCTTTTTCTTTGCTTTTTATTGCTTATAGTGTGGAGGGCTTCTTGCGCTGCTTCTTGCGCCGACGCGGGACGCGTCGCCCCCCGAGCTACTAGCGTTTTTTATTTCACTCTAATTTTCTTTCCCGTGTTGATGAGGTTGCCTTTGATGTTGTTGAGTTTGCGCAACTTGCTCACGGTGGTGCCGTTGCGCTTAGCAATATCGCTCAAGGTGTCGCCTTGGCGCACGGTGGTTGTCTTCGTAGTTTCCTTTTTGCTCTTCTTGCTGTTTTTGCCCTTCTTGCTCGATTTTGAAGAACTCTTATCGCTCTTGCTGCTATTCTTCGACGAACGGCTAGTGGCTGAAGCATTGCTCGATGAGCTCGACTTGCTGCTCACGCTGCTTTGCTGACGGCGACGACTGGCCACACTGCGGTTATCGAGTTTATCGTCCACCTCCACCGTGGTGCGGCGAGTGATGAGTTCGTCGGCGCGGTGGTTATAAACAGAGTCTCTCAAGTCGATGAGCGTGTTGAGCGCATCGGTGGGCAGGCAGATGGTCATGCTGCCGCTTGAGCCAGGAATGAGTTCTGTGCGATATTGCGGATTGAGCGCCTTAATGTCTTCAATAGCCACGTTGCAAACTTCGGCAATCTGCTGCATGTGCACATCGCGGTTCACCTGAATGGTGTCGGTGGTGATGGGCATTTTCGTCTTCATGGGGCAGATGTTGTGCTCGCAATAGTAGTTCATGATGTAGTTGGCCGCGATGAAAGCAGGCACGTAGCCGCGCGTTTCACTGGGCAAGTAGGGATAGATAGTCCAATAGTCGCGCACGCCGCCGGCTCGGTGAATGGCCTTGTTGATGGTGCCCGGGCCGCAGTTGTAGGCGGCAATCACAAGGTTCCAGTCGTTATAGATTTTATAGAGGTCGCGCAGCAAACGGGCAGCGGCCCATGTGCACTTGTAAGGGTCTTGTCGCTCGTCGATCAAACTGTTCACCTTCAAGTCGTAACGTTTGGCGGTGGAGAGCATAAACTGCCAAAGGCCCACTGCGCCGGCGTGACTTTTGGCCTTGGGCTTGAGGGCCGACTCGATAACGGGCAAGTACTTCAATTCAAGAGGCAACCCGTAATAGTCGAGCGCTTCCTCGAAGAGAGGAATGTAGTAGTTGCCCACGCCTAGCGCGTAGGAAACCGTGCGGCGCAGCTTGCCGCTATATTGGTCAATAAACTTCTGCACCACGCTGTTGTAGGGCATTTCCATCACTACGGGCAGTCGGCGCAAACGTTCTTGATATTCTTCATTAGTAAAGGTGGGGTTGTAGTCGGGATTGACGCAAGTGGTGTCGGGGTAAAGATACTTCTTAGCCATCCATTCGCTAAGCAGTGAGTCGCTGCTTTCGGTCATGCCTTCGGGCAGGTCAATCACTTCGTCGCTATTGGTGCGATCGTCGTGTACGGTAATTTCGGTTTGAGCTTGCAAGCCCGTGATAGAGAGCAAGCCTGTGGTGAGGGTGAGGAATATTTTCTTTATTGTCTTCATTCGGTTGAAAGAGGATATGAGGAGTTTGTGTCTGAATGAAATGATGCCTAACTAGTAGGCTTTGCGAAGGGGAGCGGATTTTCTTTTAGAAGTTTAAGCTGCATCCCACTCCGTAGGCTGTTCGCCCAGTGCGTGAGCCGAGCAACGAGGGGCTATCGATGACAGCAGGCTTCACCTTCATGCTCAGGTCTGAGGAGATGTCGAACACTGAGAGTTGTGCGTCGACGTAGGCATCGATAACCGAGAGCAAATACACGCCCACAAAACAGAAGGCGCTGAGGTCGCGATAGCGTCGATAGAAGTCTTTTTTGCGTTTAAAGGCCGATTTAAACTGCTCTTCGCGCCCCGAGATGTCGTAACGCGGCGGCAGCATGTCGAGATAGGAGTTGGTGTTAGGGTCGTCGTCCATAATGTCGAGATAGGCCTGCGAATAGTCGCGATACATCATTTGGTTCCACGTCAAAGCGTAGGCGCAACCCAAGAAACCACCGTAGATGATGGGGAGTTTCCAGAATTTTCGGTTGTAGATTTGACCAGCGCCGGGCAGCACGAGCGAGAGCCAAAGTGCTTTGAGCGGACTAGGCACGAAGCGTGGCTTAGGCCCTTTGGCTGACTTTGCCAAAGGCTGGGCGGCAAGCGAGTCGGTGAGGTGACGCAGCCGAGCCGTGTCGACGGGTTGGACAATGAGTGAGTCGGGGTCGGACACGAGGTCGTTGCCCGCGGCAGAGCCCTGGGCTTGTTCAGCTTCAAGTTCGCGTGCCAACTGCTCAAACGATTTAATGGTGTCGTTCACGGCCACGTGCGCAGGCGTGGGCGTGTTATAAACGGCTAAAGCCGAAACCACATTGTGGGTTCCGACTTCAACGGTATGATTGGCTTGCATGCGCAGCGTGCTTAGGCACACAAGGAGTGTGAAACAAACTGCGTGACACAATGTTCGCAAACTCATGACGGGGGAGGTAGGGTGATTCTAGATTTTATCGAGCAGCGTGATGATGCGTTCCAACTCTTCGGGGGTGGCGAAGGGGATGGAGATTTTGCCTTTGCCTTGTTGAGAGCAGGTCATTTGCACCTTGGTGTTAAAGCGTTCAGAGAGGCGGGTGCGCAGCTCGTTATATTCTTCGGGCAAGCGCTTGTTGCCGTCTTTATTCTTCAGCGTGTGGCGTCCGCTCTTTAGGGTTTCGCCGTTGTTAAGGGCTTTCACCATCTCTTCCACTTGGCGCACGGAGTAGCCTTTCTCGCGGATTTCGTTAAAGAGTTTCACTTGCAGTGAGGGCTTCTCTAATCCGAGCAAGGCGCGGGCGTGACCTTGATCAATCTCTTTGTTTTGCAAAGCCACTTGCACCTGAGCTGGCAACTTGAGCAGGCGCAAATAGTTCGACACAGTGGCGCGCTTCTTGCCCACCTTTTCCGAGAGTTTGTCTTGCGTGAGCTGATACTGCTCAATAAGGTTTTGATAGGCCAAGGCAATTTCAATGGCGTTGAGGTCCTCGCGCTGAATGTTCTCCACAAGGGCCATCTGCATCATGTTTTCGTCGTCGGCCGTGCGTACATAGGCGGGCAGCGAGGTGAGTCCGGCCATTTGGGCGGCTCGCCAGCGTCGCTCACCGGCAATGATTTGATAGGTGCCATCCTCCATAAGTCGCAGGGTGATGGGCTGAATAATGCCTATTTGCCGAATGCTCTCGCTGAGTTCTTGCAGCGCTTCGGGCTGAAACTCGCGACGGGGCTGATTGGGGTTGGCTTTTATTTTAAACACGGGCACCTCGCTGATGCTTGAGGAGCCACTGGTATGTACCTCCTCGTCGGTGGAGATGAGCGCATCGAGTCCGCGACCTAGTGCGGGAAATTTCTTATGAGTTGCCATGAAGGGATGGGGTTGATCGGGATAATGGAGAAAGGGAAGAAACGGGTGTGTTTACACGTTGCACGGAGAACAAGAGGAATAGGCTGTTAAATGCCGTTTTTCTTGATAATCTCCTTAGCCAAGGCCAAGTGATTTTTTGCTCCGGTGGAGTCGGCATCGTAAAGAATGGCGGGCAAGCCGTGGCTTGGCGCTTCTGAGAGCTTTACGTTGCGCTGAATCACGGTTTTAAACACCAGCTCTTGGAAGTGGCGCTTCACTTCGTCGTAGATTTGGTTGGCCAAGCGCAAGCGACTGTCGTACATCGTGAGTAAAAAGCCCTCAATTTCGAGTGTAGGATTGAGTTTCTTCTTTACAATTTTGATGGTGTTGAGCAATTTTGAGATGCCCTCGAGGGCAAAATATTCGCATTGCACGGGAATGATGACGGAGTTGGCCGCCGTGAGGGCATTGACGGTGATGAGTCCGAGCGAGGGGGAGCAGTCGATGAGCACGTAGTCGTACTCACGGTCGACGCTGCGGAGCAAGTTGCGCAAAATGTATTCTCGTCCTTCAAAGTTAAGCATCTCCACTTCGGCTCCCACTAGGTTGATGTTTGAGGGGATGATGTCGAGGCGCTCGATGTCGGTGGTGTAGATGGCTTCGTGCACATCCACGCCATTAATCAAGCATTCGTAGATGGAGCAGTCCACCTTGCTTAGGTCAACGCCCAAGCCCGATGAAGCATTGGCTTGCGAGTCGGCGTCGATTAGCAACACGCGCTTTTCGAGAGTGGCAAGCGAAGCTGCCAGGTTCATTGAAGTTGTGGTTTTGCCCACGCCACCTTTTTGGTTGGCCAAAGCAATGATTTTGCTCATAAGTTCTTGGGTTTGCTCGTTTGGGTTCCATGCGGAAAGCAGCTCGCTTTCTAAGCATTTCATCGTCGTTAACTTTGCAAAGGTACGAAAAATTTAGCACACTTCTTAGGGCTTAAACTTTTTTCATACATCAGTTGGTGCTTCTATTTTACTTTTTTAGGATTTCTCAAGCGATCGCCAAAATAGTTCTCAACAAATATTTCAAACCACCAAATTATTTCGGTAGAAATTTCGGTATATCCCCTTTTTATCCCCCTCTAAAAGTTTACACTTCTCTTTATTGTTGCTTGCACAAGTTGCTTGCACTGACACTGATTATCAATTCTTTCACAAGTGTAAGCAACTAAATTTTTTGCTTACACTCGCTCGCACTGTTTTTTAGAGAATATCCCCTTTTTATCCCCCTACTTTTTCTCATTTACCCCTTTGTGTAAGCATTTTGTAGCAGAGTGCAAGCAAGGGTCGTAGTGTAAGCACAAAAAATTGCTGCTTACACTCTTGAAAGCGCTGATAATCAATAGCAGTGCAAACAACTAGTGCAAGTAACAGCAAATTGCATTTGTAAAGTTATAGGGGTGGGAGAATGCCAGCACATCAGTGAAAGAAACGCTAGCAGCTCTGGGGGCGACGCATCCCGCGTCGGCGCGAGAAGAAACGCTAACTTCGAGCAAGAAGCAATAAAAATAATAGACAAAACAAGACACTATTCTTTAAACAAAGGTTAACAGAAAAAGTTTATTTCCTTTCTTTAGGAAAGGTTTTCTATCACTTCTTGCGCCCGTGCTTGCGCCGACGCGGGACGCGTCGCCCCCGGAAGGAGCTAGCGTTACTAAGCAATAACTAGTGGCTTGATAGGAAAAACTAGTGGCTTGACAGTGATTCACTAGTGGCTTGATAAGAAAAACTAGTGGCTTGACAGTGATTTACTAGTGGCTTGATAAGAAAAACTAGTGGCTTAATAGGAATTTACTACTAGCTTAAACGTAAGGCTGGTCAGGATAAACCATAAGCACATTGCGCGCCGAAAAGCAGCGCTCAATCTGCGTGGGAAGATGGTCGATAAAGCTTTGGTGAGAAATAGTGCCGCGACGGGCGCACACAAACACCATGAGGTGGTCTTGCCTAGAGATGTGGGCTAACGGGGCAAGGTCGGTGAACTGATTGGTTTCGTCCGCGCGGAAAGGCACTCCTTGATGCGCGCGCTCCATTAGCTGCGTAAAGGCTTGCAGCGTGGGTTGCGAAGAGTGGATGTGAATGGTGCAACTAATTTGTCGGGCAATCAGCACCACACGGTGCACCCAATGCTCAAAACCATGTTCAAACTCAGCCTTGGGGGGCACCAACAACTGAATGCCACGAATGGTGTTGAGCGGCATGGTGGCGCGGAAAATAAACACGGTGCGGTGTACGGAGGCCAAGAGGTCGCTCACGAGTTTTCCGTAGAACGAGTCGGAAAGTCGCGTCTTTTGATGCAAACCCAACACGAGGTCGCTCACAGCGCGTTCTTTCACCGTGTGCGAAATGCCGCTCACCACATTCACCGACCACCGTTGGTAGGTTTGAATGCGAATGTTGGTGGCCGCTGCAATGCGCACAGCCTTCTCGAGCAAAGGTTCACCTTGTTGGCGCGCTGCGGGCTCATTGTCGAGCACCACGTTGAGGGCAATGATGGGCGCCACAGAGTGTGGTGTGCGCAACATGAGCGAGAGGTCGACCAAGGCGGGCGTAGTTTCGGGATAGCGAAGGGCAATGAGTATGCGGTCGGGGGCATCGGCGGCCGAGGTGGTGGAGGCGGATTTTTCGGCCAAAGCCTTTTGCTTCACCGTGAGGCGGCGCGCCGCATTCTCGGTGAGCAACGAACTCACCACGCACGACACCAAAATCAACACCATGGCGCCATTGAGTACGTCCTCGCCCAACAGGTGCGACCCATCGGGCAGAATAATGCCATAGCCCACCAACACCACGGCCAAGGTGGCGGCAGCACGCGAGCCTGTGAGACCAAACATCAAGGCGCGGTCGGCCGCTGTGAGACGGAAGGCCTTTTGGGTGATGAAGGTGGCCAACCATTTGCTGCCTAAGCCCACCGCCACCATCACTGCAGCCACGAGAAGGGCTCCTTGGTGGTCGACGAGCGCACCCAGGTTAATGAGCATGCCCACGCCAATCAGAAAATAGGGAATAAACAGGGCATTGCCCACAAACTCAATGTGGCTCATCAAAGGCGAAGAGGGGGGAATGAGACGGTTGAGCACCAAGCCCACGAGGAAAGCGCCGAGAATGCCTTCCATCCCCACAAACTCCATAAGGCCAGCGCCGAGAAACACGAGCGCCAACACGAAAATGTATTGCACCACGCTCTCGTCGTAACGACGGAAAAACCAACGGCTGATGCGTGGAAAAAGGTAGATGATGACGAAGCCTAACAAAATGACTTTCACCACTAACCACACCCAATAGAGCCCCGTGACGTGCTCTTTAAACATGCCGCCCACCACGGCCAGAATGAGCAGGGTGAGCGTGTCGGCCACTATGGTTCCGCCCACGGCCAAGCTCACACTGCTTAGGCGCGACAGGCCGTAGCGCAGCACAATGGGATAGGCAATGAGCGTGTGCGAGGCATACATGGCAGCCATCAGTGTGGCCGCAGCCACTCCGTAACCCAACACCCAAGTGTTGGCCACATAACCCATCACCATAGGAATGGCGAAACTGAGCAACCCGAGCGTGCCGGCGCGCAACTTCATGCGCTGCACGTCTTGCAAATTCATCTCGAGCGAAGCCAAAAACATAATATAATAAAGGCCCACTTTGCCAAACAACTCGAAACTGCCGTCGCGTTCGAGCACACCAAACCCATGCGGCCCGATTAAGACGCCTGCGAAAATCATGCCCACAATCGAGGGAATGCGCAAGCGCTCAAGCAGCATGGGAGCAAACAAAATGATGCTCAGCACGATGAGAAATATCCAGGTTGGGTCGGTGATCATAGTATACTTTATATAAGAGAAAGAGGGGGCGGCGTGTGAAGTCAACCCACAATTCGTCCTCTCAAAGCCTTTATTTAGGTACAAAAGTGCAAAAAAACTGCCATACAGCACAATTTGTTTGCCACAAACTGCACTAGAGAGGCTAATTTAGCGAAAAATATTGTAATTTTGCACCGACCAACCAACACTTGACGTTCTGTCGGGTTTCAGAAAATGAATTTAACAAAATGATAAGAACCGCGTCCATTCTCCTTCCCTTTTGTAAGAAGGAAACCTCCGCAAGGCCCTTATCAACAAAAAGAATACAGAAAGAAAAATGAATGTAGCAATTGTAGGCGCCAGTGGTGCTGTAGGCCAAGAGTTCCTACGCGTTTTGGCCGAGCGCAATTTTCCCATCGACAACCTCTTGCTTTTCGGATCAACCCGAAGCGCAGGCACGAAATACACTTTCCGCGGTAAGGAATACACCGTGAAACTCTTGCAACACAACGACGATTTCAAAGACGTGGACATTGCCTTCACCTCAGCCGGTGCTGGCACTTCGAAAGAGTTTGCAGCCGACATCACCAAATTTGGTGCGGTGATGATTGACAACTCTTCAGCCTTCCGCATGGACGAAGACGTGCCCCTCGTGGTGCCCGAATGCAATGCTGAAGACGCACTGACCCGCCCCCGTGGCATCATTGCCAACCCTAACTGCACCACCATCATGATGGTTGTGGCACTGCAGGCCATTGAGCAGCTCAGCCACATTAAGCGCGTGCACGTGGCCTCTTACCAAGCAGCCAGTGGCGCCGGACAGGCCGCTATGGACGAGCTAGTGGAACAATATCGCCAAGTGTTGGCCGGTGAAAAGGCCACCGTGAATAAGTTTGCCTATCAGTTGGCCTTCAACGTAATTCCCCAAATCGACGTGTTCCAAGACAACGGCTACACGAAAGAGGAGATGAAGATGTATAACGAAACGCGCAAAATTATGCACTCCGACGTGCTCACTTCAGCCACTTGCGTGCGCGTGCCCTCGCTTCGCTCTCACTCTGAAGCCATTTGGGTGGAAACGGAAGCGCCCCTCGAAATTGCCGACATAAAGGCCGCCGTGGCTCAAGGCGAAGGCCTCGTGTTGATGGATAACCCCGAGAAGAAGGAATATCCCATGCCCTTGTTCCTTGCCGGCAAAGACCCCGTTTATGTGGGCCGCATCCGCAAAGACCTTGCCAACCCCAACGGCCTTACTCTTTGGCTCGTGAGCGACCAAATTCGCAAAGGCGCCGCTCTCAACGCCGTGCAAATTGCCGAATATTTGATTAAGGTGGGCAATGTGAAATAAAATAGTCCATAAATTATCATCCCATACAAACCGTTTCCCTCATTCCGCAAGCCCGTTGCTGAATGAGGGAAACGTTTTTGCTTTTTACGCAATCAAAACCAGTCATTTCGGTTGCATAAATTGCATATTATGCATAATTC
>CAVKKI010000053.1:0-13552 GCA_963656725.1 Oribacterium sp.
GAAATACAGCCAATGAGCAAATACGCCCAACCATTTACATAGACACAGACGTGGTGCATACAAAAGAAAAATATTTTCTTATCTGCACAATATCTCAAGGAAGGAACAAGCCCTATAAAAATTTAAATGGGGAAATTTGGGTAAAACAAGGTGTAGATAAACGACGTATCACTGAAAACTCTGAGATATTGGCATTATTCCAAGACTCAGGTTATTTTCAAGCAGACGCCGCTGCTGTGAATGGCACCACATTTAACGACCTTGATAGATACGCCATCGACGACTACCTACAAAAAGTTTACGCCACTCCACTCGAAGGTTTTGGAGTTAACGCAGAACAATTGCTTAAAAACATACATGTAGTGGATTGTAACGGAACGCCAACTTTAGCCGGATATTTGTTTTTCGGGAAACATCCCGAATACAACTACCCTACTTGCATGGTAAAAGCTGTGTCGTTTTATGGAAATGAACTTTCAGGTTCTCAATACCGCGATACAAAAGACATTATTGGCAATATGCCTCAACTTTACGACAAGAGTATGTCATTTTTATCGGTTCTGGAATAGTGCGCATTCTATCAGAACGATCAGACATACTATTATCCAACGATATTAATGGAAAAGAGTTTAAAGTAACTATTCCAAGAATATTTAAAGAACACATCAGCCCCTTTGTATGTACCTAGAATAACGATAAAAGTACCCAGATAACTACCCAAAACAACGATAAAAGTACCCAGACAACTACCCAGAACAACGACAAAAGTACCCAGATAAAAGAAGCAAGCACTCAAGAACGCATTCTAAGCATTTTAAGAGAGCACCCTCAAACAAGCAGAAGAAAAATGGCAGAAAAAATTGGCATTTCGGAAGATGGAGTGAAAAGTCAGTTGGCTAAGCTTAAAAAAGGAGGCTTAATAAAACGCATTGGCGCAGACAATGGTGGTTATTGGGAAGTTACTATTTCGTAACAATTAGGGTCGATATATTATATAACAACAGAAGCAACCACACAAATAATGAGCAAAATTACCATGCTTGGCACTGGCAACGCCACAGTTACACAGTGCTACAACACTTGTTTTGTGTTAGAAACAACAAACACCCAACTTTTAGTTGATGCTGGCGGTGGCAACGGCATTCTGCGTCAGCTAAAGAGGACGGGAATAGCCATTGCCGACATTCATCACCTTTTTGTTACCCACGCACACACCGACCACGTATTGGGAGTGATTTGGGTGATAAGAATGGTGGCGCAATGCAAAGGATATGAAGGAACGCTCCATTTGTATAGTCACGACAAGGTGCTAAAGGTGATTCGAACCATCACCGAGATGATATTAGCTCCTAAACAATTAGCCAAAATGGCTGAGCGCGTGGTGTTTCACGAGTTGAAAGATGACGACTCTTTCAGTGTGGGAGACCTAAAACTAACGTGCTTCGACATTCACTCCTCCAAAGAAAAGCAATTTGGCTTTAGAGCCGAACTTCCCAATCATAAAGTAATTGCTTGCTTGGGAGATGAGCCTTATAACGAACTTAATCGCCCCTATGTGGAACACGCCGATTGGATGTTATGCGAGGCTTTCTGCCTATATGCCGACCGCGAAGAATTTAAGCCCTACGAGAAGCATCATAGCACCGCTCTTGATGCGGGTAAATTAGCCGCAGAACTTGATGTAAAAAACCTTTTGCTCTACCACACGGAAGAGAAAACGCTCAGCACACGCTGCGAGCGCTACACAAAAGAAGCAGCACAACACTTTCACCGCCGAATTGTTGTGCCCAATGATTTGGACGTGGTGGAACTATAGAGCTCTAATATATGGTTCAAAAAAACTTCCCCCCAAGAATAGAAACTACAATAATTCTATACTTGGGGGGATGGTTTTAACTAATAATTCTCAAACAATCGTCTATTGCTTCAAAATTTCCATTGTTTTACCATTGACCGTAATTTCCATGGGATTGTTTCCCACTTCGAGCCAATGGTTGCGCCCATGATCGTCGGAGATGAGATAAGTGCGGTCGGGCATAAGGTAGACCACGTCGCCACTGTTGTGCCATTCTTTAATGCGCTTGCAATCTTTATAAATGTAGCGGCTGGAGGAATTGATGGTGACGGGAGTGGCGTGAATGTCGATTTGCTTTCGCGTGTTCTTCGCAATTTGGAAAGACAATTGACTCGTTGATGAGGTGATTGTTTCATCGCGACTGGCATCGAGATAGCCTTTGAGAGCCACACGCAAATGATGATAGCCTAGGGGAAGGTTTTTGCTGCCCACCTTACCATAGTCGATGTTATCTACAAACACATGGGCCGACTTCTCATTGCATTGCACGTCGACCGTCACCGTGATGGGATTCATGCCAACGTGGCGAGCTTCTGAAGCGGTGCCCGCCCCTATCGTTCCCTTTGAGGGCTTATAGCCATCGGCCGTGACGGTGTAGCTAAACGCCGTGGGGTCGTGCGTTATTTCAACAATGCCATCAGAGGGAATCTGCACGCTTTGCGAGCCATAAACCAAAGTGGCCTCCATGGCGGGATTGAGACGGAAGGTAACGGTGCGACCGTCACGAGCCTTTTCTGCCGAAGCCTTGAGCGTGACGAGGTATGTGCGGCCCGACTTCACCTTGTAACCAAAGTCGCGAAGGTTGATTTCGCCGGGAAGATAGTCGTTGTGTGTGAAACTCAATTTCGAGAGCATTTCGGGCACATAAACGTAGTAGGCTTGCTCAGCCGACTTATACTGCACCTCGCCCATATATTCATTTTTATTGGGGAAGCAGAGGTTGGTAATGCCATCGGCCATCACCTTTACCAATCCGCAAGGACGGCCATTATTGTCGAGCACAGCGGTTTGATCGGCAGCCTCTTCGGCCGAAAGGAATTTACAGTTGTCCACCGTGATTTCTTGAGCCATCAGTTCGGTGCCTGCATAGCTTCCGGGAAGAGTGGCAAAGCCCATCTGCTGCAAGGCTATTATTGTAAGTAAGAAGAGTCGTTTCATATTGCTAGCTTATTTCTTTTGTATTCTAATACCTAGTGTCACACCTACCGACGACACCTTGCCGTAGAGGAAACTCTTGTTAAACTCGGCTCCTAACACAAACCGATTAAACACGAAGGAGGCGCTCACACGTAAGCCGAAATCGCCAAAGCCGTCGTTAAGTTTTCCTTTGTCGCCATCGTTATCTTCATAATACGTCCAGCAACCGGCATAAACGCCACCCAAGGCGGTGAAGAAATAATTATTGTGTTTGGTGAGCGGAATAATCACACCCGCCTGCATTGCGTCTTCAATGTTATAGAGTGGTTTGCTATCGTCTTTTTCGCAATCGAAATCGTTCACCGTGTCATCTTTTAGCAAGCCCACACTGATGCCAAGGTCCAACCAGCGCCAAGTAAAGATGCCGGCATAATTGGAGTTTTCTGTGTCGCGAAAGCGGATGCGATAAGATTTAAACAAGTCGTTCATGTAAGTCAAGCCCGACAATTCCACCGTGCGATAACCGCGAATGGCGCCTTCCGTGCGCGAGCGTTCCTCAGTGTGGCGCACAATTTTGTCGCGCATTTTGCGCAGGTTGACGTTGAGCGGCGCACCACTTTGATACACACCAAAAGTGCCTTCGGCATCATGGTAGCCTTCTTCCGAGAAACGATAGCTATGTTTTCCTTCAGGAAGCATAAAGTTAGTGGGAAGGCTATTGACCGTGCCATAAGGTTTGTCGTCGACAATGACGGAAGCCTTCGGGGCATTACACACCACCGACACTTGGTGATAAATGGGGTTGAGCGCCACATCGGTCACCTCATTAGCCTCATCGGCGGCAAGTTTCACCGTTCCGTCATACGACTGATAGCCTGGAGCCGACACAGAGAAGTTATACTCTCCCGCCGCGCGCTCAATGCAAGCCACGCCGTCAGCATCGAGTTTCACAGGCTCGCCCGCAAAAGTCAGCGTGGCATCGGCCGGCGACACATAGAAGGTGGCCGAGTGCAGGTTATTGGCCGACTTAAAGTCGAGACGATAGGTGCTCATAGGTTCAAGGTCCAAACCAAAGTCTTCTGAAATTTTCACCTGTCCCTTCACCTCGTTATTGCTATAAGTGAGTGTTTTGGTGTTAGCCGGCACATACACTTCATATTGGTTGTAGGCATACTTCACATCGCCCACAGCCTCTTTAAAACTAAGGTTTTTCACGCCGACCACCTCCACGAGGATTAAGGCGCATTTAGCGCTGTCTGGGCTCGAAGTGTCAATTCGTTGTTGAGTGCGCGCTTGCAGATTGCCTCTTAGCAAACGGCACGAGGTGGCAGTGAGCCCCTGAGCCGCAGCGCCGAGCGTCATTGCTGCAAAGAGCATCAAAAGGGTGAATGTTCTTTTCATATATTGCGTTAAATAGGTTTATATGTCAATATATAGGTTTAAATGCAAAATCTAGGTTTATATGTCAAAATCTAGGTTTATATGTCAAAATCGCCTAGGTTGAAGATCTCATCTTTGGGAATGCGCTTCACGCCTTTGCCATCTGAATTGTAGGCATCGGGCTGCCAAGTGCGCACATGAATTTGCGGATGGCTCTCGTCGCGGAAGTCCCAAAGCAAAAAGAGGTAGCCATCGTCGTGATAGCGGTCGGAGGTGTAGCCCTGGTGAAGGGTGACGCCATAGAAGTCTTTGTTAACAGGGTGACGCATCACCTCAATTTCGTCGAAGGTGACACGAATGTGCTTGTTGAGCTTAAACACCGTGCGCAGTTTCGAAAGATATTCGGCCTTGCTCTGCTTTTTATAAGCTATTTTGTCGGGCAAGGGAATGCCGTCGTTCGACTTTCGATGAATAACATGCCCCGTAATGATGAGCGCATCGTCGCTGAAAACGTCCTCAAGGAAGTTGATGTCTTTTTGATTGTAGGCGGTGCGGAATTGCTCCACATAATCGAGAATGAGTTGACGGCGGCGCAAGTCGGTAATCTCCTTGTTTTCGCGAATCACGTTCATGTAGAGGTTCATGCTGATCGAGAGGTAGAAGCTCTGCAAATTGCCTTGCTTGTCAAAACTAATCACCGCCTCCTGATAGTCTTCATCTTCATCAATATCTGTCGATTTCAGAGGTTTCAGCAGCAAGGGAATGTTGCGCACCTGATAGCCCGAGGGTGTTTCAATGCAATGCTCCACCACCTCATCGTCCATGCAAATGAAAGGGGAATTATCCCACAAAGCAGCAATGGCGCCTTGAGCGGAAGCGGGAATGCCTAGAGCGGAATAGTTCATCTCACGACCTTCTTCATGAGCGGCATTGGCCTCGGTAAGGATGTCCGACACCACAGCCTCGATTTTTGCCTTCACCGTGGGGTTGTCTATCCCGTCGGTGATGCTAAAAGTTACTTTGTCGGCCGCCATTACTTGAAGACCACAAAGAGCTGTGAGTAAAATAGCTAGTAAGTGTTTCATATTTTTCTTAAGGGTGGTTCTATAAATTAGCTTTGTTAGATTTTGGTGCTATTTTTCGTCCATTTTGTTTGTGAACGAAGGAGCATAGCGGGCTATGTGACTGAGTGAACAAGCAAAATGGGCGAAGAAGAGCGCCGAAAGATGACAAAACGTCAAAAGAACCGAGTTAGTAATTTTTAAAAAGGTGGTAATTTATAGAACCACCCTTAAAAGTCTACTTTGATGTTTCATCGTTCATTTTAATCCAAATAGCGCCGCAGCCTTTGTAGTTATCTATGCTGTCTTTCTGCAGTGTTTCGAGGTTAACCAACTCGCCACCGTAGGCTTTGATCACGGCACACACCTTCGCCTGCGGGTTGTAAACGAAGAGATACACGTTGGCCTCCTTTGGCCAAGTGGCATACTTTCCGCAGTCGGCGAGTTTTTCGTTGGCCTTTTGCTCTTTTATGTAGGCATTGAGTTCGTCAAACGTTTTTATCTTCAACATCTGCTCTTCTGTCTCGGTGAGCTTCAGCGCAACCACAGTGTCTGCCGGAATTGACTCCACCACTGAAGTGAGTGTGTCGGCTGCTGAGGGCGTTAGGGTTTTCACGGTTTCCACTTCCTCGTCTTGATAATAAGGAAGCACGTCTTTCTTGGCCACGTAAACGAACACTTTGTAGAGTTTGCCTCGCTGCGTTTCGATTTGCGACGTGCTGTTTTTCACCTTCACAACATAGCCTGCCAAATCGCCTTTTTTCTCGTCCTTAAGCCATTGTTCCACCTCGAGCATCAGCAAGTCTTTAGCGCTTTGCACGGCCTCTTCTTGGCTATTGCTAGAAGTGGCTGTGGCATAAACATAGTGTTTGCTTTTTTTGATGGCATTGATTTCTTTTAGGCTGTTTTGCGCCTGAAGCGAAAACACGAGCAGTGCACTGCAAAGAGTGGTCAAATATCTTTTCATATCTGTTTCTTCTTTCTTTTAACGTATTGTTGATACAGGCTCTTCACATTCTGCGTGGGGATGTAGGCATTGAGTGTGGCTTTCAACACGGCTTTAGGGTTGCTAACGAAATCGTTGGGAAGAATAACAGAGAGCATGTGATTAAACTTCAAGTCGTCGCTTTGCGCAATGAGCAATGCCTTCAGTCCGTCTTCACGCTCTTCCTCAATGGTGAAGAAGAGTTTCAACTTCATGGCTTGGCAATAGGCGAGCCATTGGTCGAGCTTCACAGTGAAGCTTTGCTTTTTAAAGCCATAAACGTTCTGCTCCACATAGAGGGTGTATTGGTCGGATTGCTCCATACAACCTAAGAAGAGATTGGCGGCAGAGTGCCACTTATCGTCTGCGTTGAAAACGGGTTGCAAGCCCTTTGCTCCCTTGTTGTAGTAAGTGGAGGTGTTGAGCGAACTCACGTAATAGTTCTCTGTGGGTTGCGTCATCAAGCAGCCGTCGTCAGCCTTTGTGGTGTTCTCTTCAGTGGCCATCGGGATGGGTTGGAAATTCTTCGCCGCAAGGATTTCTTCCTTCAGCGTTTTTTCCAACTCGGCCTTCGTTTTTCCCCATAACAACTCATACTGCATAGGGAAGGCCAACGAAAGCAGGGTATTGCCTTTGGCGTTTGTCCAACTCACCTGATAATATTTATTGTCCACCTTATTCAAAGAGAACGCGGTGGAAGGCGTGAGGCTGCGCACTGCCGACACATCTCCTTTAGTAAAGATCACCTTGTCGTCGTGTAGTTTTAGGCGAATGTCAACCCCTTTTCTGACCAAGCTATCGGCTTCATAGAGATAGCGTTCCAAGAAATCGTAGACCACCGAAGGGTAGTCGGTCTTTATTTCTTCTGAAAACAGATGGAGGCGTTGGGCAAATGCCCCTTGTTGTAACGCAGTGGCTGCGCACAACAAGAGGATTTGTTTTTTAATGTTCTTCATAAGCAAACGTTTTTGCTAACGAATTTTACTTAGAGACATAATTACTTTGGGGCGTAATTACTTAGAGTCGTAGCTACTTTCCGAGCCTACGCCAAAGTTAAGCGAGCCAATGAGGTTGCCCGAAGCGTCGTAGTGTTTGCCGTAGACCACGAAGCCGTTATAAAACTCGCCCACCACGTAGTCGCCGGCACTGGCCATGCGGCCTTTCACGTCGTTGCGGTTGATTTGGCGACTGCGAGTATAGGTTAAGCGACCTTGGCCATGCGGATAACCGTTTTTCATGGCGCCAGTGTACTTGCCATAGCTCAAGCGCAAGCTACCGCTACTAGCGGATGAAGCGGAGGCTTTGGGGGCAGCGCTCTTCGAAGCCTTAACGCTCACAGGCACTTTCGTCTCCACCACTTTCTCCACCGTCACCGTGTCCACTTGCTTCACCGTGTCGGTTTTCACTACAGTCACAGTGTCGGCCTTAGCCTCTTGAGTGTTGGCCACAGCGGTGCTGTCAACAACGTCTTGGGCAAACTGCTCTTTGCCATTGCTAGAGTCGCCGCCTCCCGTGAAGGCGATAAGGCAACCCACAATGAGGGCCACACCTAAAACGGAGCCACCAATGATTAGGGGCATTTTTAAGTTCGACTTCTGCTTCGGTGGGGCGCAAGGTGAAAGTTTTTTGTGACATTCGGCACACTCTAAGTCGCCATGCACAATTTCTACGATTTGCTTGTATTGCGAGCATGCATTATTAAGGCACATACCATATTTCTTGATGCGCCCCGAGGTTTCTCTTGCCATATTTTTTTCTTTGTTTGGAAGTTATATTTCGTTTACTAATTACATCATGGGAGGAGGCACTGCGCCCGTGGGAGGCACGGGTGGCATTCCGGGAGCAGCAGGCGGAGGCGTGGGAGCGAACAACGCTTGCAACTCGGGCACTTGTCCGGCCGGCAGCCAACTAGCCATGCCTTGTTGCCACACCATGGTCTGCGCCGTGAGTTGTCCGGTTGGAACGAAACTCTTAAGCGTGGCATAGTCGTAAGGGCCGTAGTTCTGACCGCCTATGTTCAGATACATCTGCACTTGAGGCTCGACGGGTTGAACGGGAGGAGGAACGGCTGCGCCTGACACTGGCGGCGGAACGGGACTGCCAGGCATTGTTGGTGCCGTGGGAGCGGCAACACCAGGAGCTACGGGTGAAGTGGGCGTTTGCACGGGAGCAACATAAGCTGAAGCGGCCTTTGCAGCGGCTCTTTCTTCATCAATTTTACGCAGTTCGGCATCGCTCATGGCAAAGAGGTCGGGCAATTCTTCGCCCAAGCCTTCACTGTGCAGCAAAATGGCGCGGCTTAGGTCTTGATTGGCATTGCCCGTGTGCAAAAATTTCTCGTAACGTTTTTTATAACCTGCCAACCACGTAACGGCACGCATCGGGAAGGCGTAATTGATGGTGATGATAGACAGTTCGTTTTTGCGACTGCTCTCCATGAAAATTTGGGGCTGCTTTACGCCATTCTCTACCTGACTTTCGAAAGCTTTCTTCAGTTCGTTGGCAAAATCCTTCAAATCGGGATTATCGTTGGGCGAGGGAATGCTGATCAGCACTTCGCGCATATTAATGTTTTTGTTTTCATCGGGCTGATCGTTGTTGCGAATGTTGGAGATAATCTGGTTGCGATCGAGATTAATGTAGGCTCCACTTTGCTCTAAAATGTCGTGAGCAAAATTTTGAAGATTCTGCACATTATGCCCTAGCTTCTGCTGCAATTGGGTCAGAATGTTGAGCCCCAACACCTTGGTAGATGAAGGTGGAAGGTCGGCATGCTTTGCCTGAATAATTTCAGAGAGCTTCACATCGAAGGCGTGCTTAACGGTTTTCTCGTTGATTCGGGTGAGCAGGTCGCCAAAGTTTTTAAACTCAACGTCGGGAAGAATTTCTTCACGCAACTGGCGACACACGTTGGCCATGCCTTCTTTGTCGTAGCGAATTTCCTCCTCATACTTCTCCATTCGCTCTTCCTCGCTAACCTCGATAACCGATCCGCTCATATTCTCCAATCCCTTGTTCACCTTCTGCTGTGCGGCTATGAGGCGATTGGTTTCGTCGATGCAGTCGCTAAGCATTTTGCTAAACGAATTGATGTCGTCGCTCATGTGACCAATTTCACGCTGTAGTTCGGAAGACAACTGACGAGCAAAGTCTAAACCGAAGACAAGTGTGCGCAGTTCCAAGCAATAAGCGAGTTCTTTGCCATATTCTGCATAATAATCGGCCTTTTTCTTTGTGACGAATTTTCCGAAGAAACCCACATGAGCCCAGTCGGTAGCAATGTCGTTTAACGTGCTTTCTGAGTCTTTCAGTTTGTTCTTCACATCATCAATAGAGGCGTCGAGTTTCTTCTTTAAATCGTCGGCCACATATCCGGCCAACAATTCGCCAATGCGGCTCAACTCTATAATCGAAATGTGTCCGTCGCGCCATTTATTGAAGAGTTCTTTTTCAATATTGTCGCGTATTTTGCGAGCAATAGGATTGAGCGAGCGCAACTTCGTGGTGTAGTAATTGCGCACGCCTTCTTCACGGAAATGCTCATCGAACATTTCGTTCATGCGTTTCGATAGCTCTACTAGCGGATTCTCATAAGCGGCACAATCGTCTGTCATGTCATCCACGCGGCTTTTCCAGTCTTGATAGAAGCGATCGAAGGTGGCCCCATCTTTGGTGGTGAGCACCTCTTCTTCGAGCGTAAGATGAGCCTCATCGAGCATCCATCGGCTTAAGGTTTCGTCTTTTAAATATTCCGCACGATAGTCGAAACTGATTTCCTCGTCGATAAAACCTAGGCTCGAGCGCCAGTTGTTGTAGCGGAATTGGCAAAGCACGCTCTTTCCCACGGTATAGGTCATGTGCTTCAACACTCGGAGTTCGGGATAAATCACCCGCTTCAAGCCGAAAGAGTAAAGCTTTTTGGTGCGCACAATGGGAAGCTGCTGATTTTGCATCACCTCCTCGGGCGACACCTTCTCGTCAAACTCAAACGCTGCGTCGTCCATGTTTTCGAAGTTGAACGCACGAATCAATTGTTGGCATTCCGACGACTCGGAATTGATAAGGAACACGCGCGAATAAACGTAGTCGCTCACAATCTTTGGCAACTCGGTGAACGAATCCACAATGTGCCCGTTAGAGTTCACGTTGCTATACACCGCAATACCGTTGGCCACGCCCTTGAAGCGGTCACTATAAACGTTGAGCGGTGCTCCGCTTGAGAGCACATCACACGGAGTGTAGCGTCCACATTGCAAAGCGTTAAGTTCGCGAAGTGCGGCATAACCATTCTCATAATAACGCCCCTTGTCCATGTCGGCCTTGGGAAGGTCCTTTTCGGGAATCATGACATACACGTTAATCTGAGCGTCTTCCCAAAGATTTCTTGCTTGCACAATGGCATCGATGATGGAGCCCGAACCCGTTCCACCGCAAAGGCCGGCAAAGATGTGTATGTTTTTCTTATTATTTTTGGAACGCTCATAACACTTGGCAAAACTGTTTTGCAGCGCATCCACATACTTGCGGGCATTGACAGCAAAGAGCAAACGACCGGCACGACGCTTTTGGCCTGCAGCCTCACCGAGGTTACCAATGGCCGTGCGCACAGCGCTCACGTTGTTAACAATGCCACGAAGCTCGGGGTGATTGTCGATGTTGTTGAGCAAATCGGGCACGTCACAACCCTTAATGTAAAGGAATTCATTTTCGCCAAAACTGGCATCTTGGCCCATAACGTCCATATCGGCACGGCCAATGCCCATCATCTCACGGGTGGAGTCGACATAGAGCAAGGCCACAGGCTGCTTGTCGCGCTCTTCTGCATTGGGAAATTCTTCAAACATTCGCATCTTGAACGCACGAAGAATTTTTCCGCCCGTGCCGCCAAGACCCACCAAAATGTGGTTGGTTTTCAATGTTGCCATATTTATATTAGTAAGGTGTTGTTATTATTATTTATCTACGTCTTCTGTAAGCGGATGAACTGGTTCGACGCCCCATTTGCGAGCCACGTGGCCGGTCGTTTGAGCGACGCAGCGGTTTCTCCATCGTGATGTACATTAAAAAGCCGGCCACGCCCATAAACAGCAGCGACCAAAGACACCGACGGAAGATGAACCAACCAATCTCTTTGGTTGAATATTTCACCACATGGCCCAGCATGTTGGCTGCCGTTTGCGAAAACATGCCCACCACGCTCTGCACGTCGCTCACCGCGCTATTCACATAGCAAGCGCCAATGAGGCGGCTCATCTGAAAGGTTAGAAGGGCGCACAGGGCCAAGGCCACGATGTAGGCCAAAGGGTTGAGTTTCTTGCCGGCATTCATTGAAGCAATGCATAGCAACTCGGCTGCCGACAGCACAACGGCTATTAAAATGCCATATTCAATGTACTCTACAGTGTTGATTAAAGATCCCATTATTTCTATTTTCGTTGATTTTCTACTTATTGGCTGCCCCACCCTTTGCATCGGGTATGGCGGTGTTGACGAATCCGTCTACAAACCCTGCGGCCTCATTCAGCGCATCGCGCAAGGCTGCTCCGGCTTCACGAGCGGTTTGATTGGCCACAAAGCCTGTGATTTCTCCTTTTACTTTGCCCACCCGTTGCAACTCTTCGGGCGTTAGGCTCTCGCCTTCTAATTCTTCCGTAAGCGATTGATATCTCTCTATGGCTTCTGTCCAATCTTCCGTGGTGTAATTAGCTGAGTGCAAACTCATGTCGGTCGATAGTGTTTCTAACTCACGAATGGATTTTTCTTTGTTGTGACAAGCCGACAACAAGAGCGCCACCCCAAACACTAGCGTCAAGGAGGCGAAGGTTCTCAGTAATGTGATTTTCATCGTAAACACTTGGCACGGGCCGTTGCTACCAAAGTTCCCCAGTTTGGTAATAGTTAGGGAAATGCTTTCTTCTTTAACGGCACAAAAAAAGCGTGGAGAACTTACCTGTTGTCCGTTCCACACACTGAGGCTCTCGCATTGCCTATCAAAGTTGAACAGACAACGTCAGAGCCCACGCCGATATGAACAATCTAACCATGGAACCCAATATACGTCAAAAAGATACTGTACCCAAAAGGATACAATACATGCATATAAGGAGTCCACGGCATGATATAATCACACCCGGGGCATCTACCGTTGCTAAGTTCAAGACTTTGATACTGTAATTTGCGAGATTCCAGTGTGTCTCAAACAGAGCGTCAAGTAAACGCCTTCTCATTATGTCGTGCCTCTTTACCCACCCTTACCTCCTTGTTGTGAGGCATTCACCCCACAAAAGGCTCGGCGTGAGCTGAGGCAGGAAGCATCGGCTTCAAGTATTGAATGCTATCCACCAACCTATCCAATCGCAAAGATATAACTATTTTTTCAAACCTAAAAAGAAAAACGGGAGAAAATAATCGAAAAGACACTTTTTTGTTTAAAACACAGTCAGATTCAAACAAAATGCATCTTAACAACACATCGTTCTAGCCGTATTACGCGAATGGCTTACTCACATCGAAACGGACGAAAAAACGGAATTATTTGGCTGTTACGAAAATTAATTGTAGATTTGCAAAAGATTTGTAAAAGAGCGAAAATATGGCTGAAATAGTAAACAAATATCCGGTAGGCATACAGACCTTCGAAAAAATTCGAGAGGGCAACTATCTCTATATTGACAAAACGAAGTATATCATTGATTTTCTCACGAAAGGCATGACCTATGTCTTTCTAAGCCGCCCGAGGCGGTTCGGTAAGTCGCTCTTTGCCTCTACTCTCCAGGCCTATTTCGAGGGCAGGAAGGAACTCTTCGAAGGACTCGCCATCGCCGACTACGAGAAGGAATGGGTAAAGCATCCCGTGCTCCACTTCGACATGAGCGGAGCCAAGCACTATGACGCTGAAGCTCTCAAAGATTATCTCGACTTACAATTGACGCCATATGAAAATCTTTACGGCAGAAATATGCAAGAGAAACGCCCCAACGAACGCTTGGACGGTCTGGTAAAACGCGCCCACGAACAGACGGGCGAGAAGGTGGTGGTCATCATCGACGAGTATGATGCCCCGTTGCTCGATGTGGTTCACGAGAAGGAGAACCTTCAGTCACTCCGCTTCATCATGCAGAACTTCTACAGTCC
>CAVKKI010000054.1:0-13539 GCA_963656725.1 Oribacterium sp.
GCCCCCCAAGCAGTCGCACCTTAGCAAATTTTCCCTCAAAAACGCTCATTTCCTCCTAAGAAAAGGTGTTTTTCAAGAAAAATGCGGGCTTTTCCAAACTTTTCCTCCTTAAATTTTTACCCCCCCCCTAAAATCACTATATTTGCGGCTGAAACAGAACCACTTGCGGCCCTTCCTCCAGGGCAAGTGGCAAGAGATAAGAAAACAACATTCATTACATTATAAAACAACATTCTACACTATGAAAAAGAATTTACTCTTTCTTTTCGCACTCCTCTTGTCCGTGGCCGGACTAACGGCCAAGGCGCAAGTGGTGTTTCAAACATCGAGTGCGCCCAGCGAAAGCGACTGGGCCAGCGACACGCATTGGTATCGCATTCTTTGCAACGATGGTCAAGGTTGGCTCTCTACGGGCAGCGGCTATGTCAGTTCCGAAAACCTTCGATTGACCAACACAACTACCGACACGTCTGACAACGGACTTTGGTGTGTGGTGGGCGACGATAGCAATGGTTATCAATTCTACAACAAGGCATCGGGTGTTACTAAAACACTCGGCATGACGGGTAGCGAAGGCAGCGCGCATGCTAAAATGTACACTGCCAGCGATGCCACCACCAACTCTGCCACCACTACCTTCTATAAGGTCACTTCAAGCGCCAGCAGCGTAACCAACGGCTTTTGCTTTCGCATGGCCAGCTCGGGCAACAATTATTGGAACAATCGTAACTCGGGCGACCTCGCTCTTTGGAACAACGCTGATGCTACGAACGTAACAGGCTCTGCCTTTACCTTCTACGATGCCTCGCTTGCCGACCCCACCACCCTCTTCACCTATGTGGCCACTGTGAGCGACATCACCGATGCCACTTGGCAAGCCGTAACTTCGAAGAGCACGGAGAACAGCAAATATTATTGGAACCTCGCTGACGATGGCACCACCCTCACCACTTCGGCCTACACAGGCGGCATGGATGAGTTCCCCACCACAGCTCAGTGGGCATTTATTGGCAACGCTACCGACGGTTTCAAAATCTACAACCGCGCAAAACAAAAGTATGTGAGCGCTGTGCGCAATGGTTCTGCCAAAACCTACGTCACACTAGCCGACGAAGGCTCTACGTTCTACGCCTCCAACTTCCTCCGCTCTCAACCCGCTAACGCTTTCGTGCTTACCGCAGAGCAAGGTAGCAGCTACTACCTTAACTGGGCCGACCAAAAACTCATTTGCAGCTGGGTTGGTAGCCAAAGCGATCTAGGCAACGCCATTGTGGCCGTCAGCGCAAAGGATATGCTTGATGCTGCACAAGCCACGAACTGGACTAGCTACATCGCCCTCAACTCAAGTTGGCAAAACATGCAGGCCAACGTGCTGACCAACGCCGTGGGCTACCCCACCGATGCCGACAAAACGAGCATGAACACCGCCTGCACCAACAAAAGCGACTATGCCACGGCTAAGAGCCTCTACACAAAGTATACCACCGTGCCCGATGGCTATTATCGCTTCGTTAATGCACAGAAGCAAACTAATGAGGGTACGGCCATGTATCTTACACCCGCATTGAACGGCACAAGCCTCTATTTTTATAAGAAGAGCGGCACAGAGAAGAACGTGAACAACGTGATTAAAATCACCTCCAACTCTGATGGTAAGCGCCTTCTTGGGGTAAATGGCAAAAACATCTCTACCAACAACGGCAGGAGCAATCGCTTCACACTAGTCGACGAAAGCAGCGCGGGCAAGTTCATCCTCAATCCAACCACTCTCACTGCTCTCTTCACCATTGGTGAGCAAACTAACCTCGCCCAAAACTACAACTTGCTCCACTCAAACGGCAACGACGGCGAGCAAGTGGTGGCTTGGACTTACTCAAACCAAGCTAACAACGCTTCACTTTGGTACATCGTGCCCGCCACCGAAGCAGAGGTTACGCTCAACGCCTTCGAAGGCAAGAGTTACACTACAGCCTACTTGCCCTTCAACGCCACCATTTCTTCTGAAAGCAACGTGAAGGCTTACACCGCTACGCTTAACGACGCTAAAACAATGTTTAACCTCAGCGAGGTGAACACCCTTCCCGCAGCAACCGGTCTTTTGCTCGTAGACGAAACCTCGGCTGCCACCACTGCCACGCTCAACATCACTACCGACGAAGCCACTGCCACCTCCGACCTCACCGGCACCTACTTCCCCATCACCCTTACCGACACGCAAAAGTCGCAATACCTCGTGTTTGGCAAGAGCAACAACGTGGCCGGCTTCTACTATCCCGGCACCAACCTTGCCACCATCGGCATGAACAAGGCCTACTACGACAACAGCACGAGCAACACCTCTGGCGCCATCGGTTTGAACTGGAACAACGACGTAACAGGCATCAACTCTCTGTCAAACAACGCTCAAGGCCTCAATAACGCCCCCATCTACGACCTCAGCGGCCGCCGCGTGGCCTCTCCCATCAAGGGTGGCATCTACTTGCAAGCCGGCAAGAAGTTTGTGAAGTAACTCCTCTATTTTTTCACTTAGAAACATCAACAATCACATGAATCGTAAGTATATCAAGCCCACCTCAACCCAGGTGGCTCTTCATGCGGAAGGCGCCTTGATGATTACCAGCATCACGGGTAACGTAAATCAAGCAGACGCCACCACCGATGCCGACCAAACCATTAGCTGGTCGCAAAAGAACGTTTGGAATGGTTCCTCCTCTTCAAGCAATGGCATTTGGGATAACGAGGAATAACCCTCTTCTAAAGAAACTAACCCCTTAGAAAGCCGCTCCTTCTACACTCTAGAGGGGGCGGCCTTTTATTGTACGCTCGGCATGAGCATTATCTAACGTGTGCAAGTCCCGAGTAAGCCCTAATGAGTTAGAGACACTATCTCTTTCCCAAAAACTTTTCTCTTCTTTATTCAAACAAAAAAAGGTAGACACCTTCTCCTCGGTGTCTACCTTTTTCTAATCCATAAACTCCCCCCCCCTACCACTTCTGCACCAAAGGAGCCGTGTTTTGATACTGCGGCATGCATTGGCCGGTGTTGGCTCCGATGTAGGTGGGGTCGGAAATGTAGTAGCGTTGATTATCGCTTTCGTAATACGTGCCCGACGGATTCTCTTTGGGAAGTGAGATAGCTACGCATTCATGCCCCGGAAACTGAATGAGATGGTTGCTCACCCCCATCACCCTTCGCAGCAAGGTGGCGTAGAACACGGCGCGATCTTCGCAATCGCATTGAGGATAATAGAGCAACTCTTCAAAGAAAAAAGGTTTCTCAAAACCAAACTGCTCATCGTCGGTGGCATATTCAAAGGCCGATTGCACAAAGTGAAGCAGTTTGTTGGCGTTCTGTAACGTGCCCTCTTGACCTATTTGCGCTTTAATTTGCTGTTCCACTTGTCTGCGTACCTCGGCATTGAGCACCGACTGCGCATAGCACGGCACGGGCATTTGCGGATAGTGGAGCACCATCTTCATCAGCGTTTCGTTTACCTGTCCGCTCACGTTGATGCCCCCCTGCTGCAAAGCGAAGGTGTGGCTCTTCCCTTTCACCCGAAGTGGTTGATGAATGACGAGGTCGAGCGGGTGGAGTTGCGAAAAACTCGAAGCGTCGAACGAGGGCGTGCGGAAGCGCATAGACTCATTGGATGAGAGCTTCTCTAAGTCAGAGGTGAAGATGTAGTAGTTTTGGCTTTCTTGCAAGTAAGAGCGAGCATAAACTTGCTGCTTGAAGGGGATGAGCAGCACGGGCGTGCTCGATTCCACCTCAAAGGCCGGCCGCACGTCGTAGCCTGAAAGCAACAACACGAAGTGCATAAAGTTGGTGCGTGCTGTGGCCGAGGCAGTGGGCATGAGGGCGCGGGCATAATGCGCCACGAGTTCAAGCACGAAATAGTCGGGTAGTTGCATTTGGCCAACTTGCTGCTTCAGCACTGGCAAGGCCTTCTCTTCAAAATCAGTGCGGTTAAGAGCCTTCAGCGCAGTGCCATTGCCTAGTTCGTTAAGTTCGCTGAGAGGAAGTTCCAGTCGCGGCAAGCTAATCTCCATATCGTAGAAGTTAAACGTTACCTGCGGCACACGCTCGGGCTCGGTAACGGTGGGTGAAGTGGGCCGAGAGGGAGGCAAAGACGGTGTGGATGGTACAGAAGGAGTGGGCACGGTGGGGAGAGTGGGCGCAGTGGGAGTTGTGGGTTGAGCCACGGGACTCATTGTGGGTTGAGGAAGTGGAGTGGGAGTGGGAGCAGATGGCAAGGGCGTGGTCTTCGGGCTTTGCTTGGGCTTGGGCCGCTGCATGCGCTGCATGGGGCGTTGCGATTCGAGGTCCTTCCACACAGTGTCAAGAAAATCAGCGTAACGGTTTAGCGTGGCGTTGCGATAGCTTTGAAAGTTGCTCAACACGTTTTGGCGATAGCTCTCAAACTTTTCTAGCGTGGTTTGAGCCATTACACTGGGCGCGAAGGCAAGCAATAAGGAGAGTGTGAGGCATTTCATAAGGGGTAGAGGTTGAGTAAGAAGGAAAGTGGGCATTCTAGGAAAAGAGGTGGGGAAGGCGTTCCTTCCCTCGCCTCTTAGAACGAGCCTAAATCGATAAGATCGTCAATCGAAGTGATTGAAGGTTGCCAAGTGCGCACCCGAATAATGGGCGTTTCGGGGTTGTTGATGTCCACTCTGAGAAACAAATAGCCCGTATCGCCGTAGTGGGTGGAATAGTAGTCTTGCTTGAGCTGAATGCCGTAGTCATCAACGTCGGGAAGGCCCTTCTTTACGTTCGTGTCAGAGAAACGAATGTTGACAAACTCATTGCTGTTGAAACATTGACGCAGATTGTTCATATATTGCTGTTTGCTCAGTCGGTTACTCTTAACGATGGGCATGTTTTCGTAGCGAACTCCATCGCCCGGCACACGCTGCATGCGTTGCACCACACTGCCCACAATGATGAGCGCGTTGTCGGCAAAAATGTCGTTGAGATAGTCCCAACGCTTCAGAGCGTAGGCCGTTTTGTAGTTCTCTAAAAACTCAATAATGGTGAGTCGGGAGTTGACGGGCCATTTCGTTTTGCTCATCACGTCGCTCCATGTGCGCTGCCCTACGGCGAATGCCACCGAAGCGATTAAGCCCTTTTGATTAAAGGTGAAGGTGACGTCTTCAACAAACTTCTTGCGTACTCCGCGGGCGAAGCTAAACGACATAGGCACGCTGCGAGCCACTACCTCGTTGCGCAAGGTGAAATAGTCGATGTGGGGATGGGTATCGAGCAAGTGTGCCTTGCCATAGTTGACCAAACCGTTAAACATTTCATAGCCTTCGGGCGTGAACAGCGACTTCACGCTAGCATAGTTGCGCTGAGTGATGGCCTTTAGCACACGTTGCATGGCTTGCGCATAAGCATCGGTGTTTTTAGGCATAACGCTTTGCGTGACTTTCTCTACTTCGGCGCTTTGTTCGCTGCTGAGCGCAGAGGGTTGAAGTGAGGTCGTGGCGTTTGTTTGAACCGTTGACACAGATGAAGAATTTGCCGTTGGTTTCTCCATCACCGGTTGCGGATGTTGGGCTAGCTCATGAAGCGCCACCATCTGATAGCTCTTGCGCAAAGCCACATTCGGCACCACGGCAAGCACGCTTTCAATCTCCTTGTCAATCTGCGCCTGTGCTTTGTAAGTGTACTCAAACTTTAACTGCACATTTGCGGGCACATTGTCTGGCTGCACCTCGAGCACGCCACGTCCATCACGGGCACTATAAAGATTGCTCCACGCTTGACCATCGAAATAGCTATAGTCGATGCTGCCAATGGGTTGGCCCTCACGAGTGAAGCGCAAGTTGATGTTCCCTTCCTCGTCAGCTTCACCCACGGGAGTCACAACGATTTGCGAAAGAATTAGGTTCATCTGCTCTGGAACCCACGCCATCGCCACTCGCGATGCTCCGCCTTGGTCGGTTAGTGTCATTTCGTTAGGACGAGGCAAAGATCGGGTCAGAGCATAGGCCCAATAGTAGTAGCGCAGGGCATCGTCGATGCGCAAGTCGGCCTCGGCATTTTGTGCCAAACGCGCAAATTCGCTTATTTTCAATTTGCGTCCCTCAAACAGGCGTTGCACCTCGCTTCGCTTCACATAACGCCCCACGATGGCGTCGGGCTCGTTGCTAATGAGCAGGCGCTCGGTGCCGGTTAAAGTGGCTTGTGAATAGGTGTTCACCTTCATCCTCACGAGTTGCTTAGAGTCTACATCGCCGGCTTGTGAAGTTTCTTCTTCACTTTGCTCAAACGAACTTTCAACCTGCACGGTGATTTTGCTTATCAAGTCGGCTAAGGCCCGCTCATCGGCCTCGGCCACGGTGGCTCCATGGCCTTCGCCCCAAAGATAGAGTGAAGAGGCTTTCACCTCATCCCAACTTTGTGCCAAAGCCAATAAAGGGGTAGTTAAACTGAATAGTAAGATTAGAAATCGATACATGCCACAATTATAAGAAGGGGTGACACCTATTCGCCCCCTTGGTTTGGATTGAAGCCGTCGCGCACAAATTCCGACACCTTCTCGGCGTATTGTTGGGCAGCCTCGCTTTCGCGTTTTGCATTTTCAAAGGCGCGGATGCGGGCACGTGTGGCGGCGCTTTCCGAAACGATAAAGAAGGTTTGCATCTCGAAGAGTGGCTGTCCTTTAGGTGTTTTACCAATTTGGCGAATAATGCTGAACGACTCTGTCATTTCGCCCTTTATTTCCTTTTGCACACTTGTTTCATAAGCGGCATAGAAGTGGTCGAATTCTGCTGAGGCATCGTCGCCATTGCCTGCCATATCGCTCACAATGCGGCCCTTCACCACCGAGCCTGCTTGACGAGCATAACTGTTGCAGGCGTTGTTGATGGCTGTTTGATGTCCCACGTTTTTCGAGGTGAAATTAGAGGCCACACCCACCACTTCATAGGCATCGTAATCGTCGGACGAGGAGCCCAACTTTTCGTAATGTTGCAGAAGCATCACATCGAGCGAACGCGAAGAGCCGAAAAGCTGCCAATTGCCCTTCTTAAATTCTTTCATTTTCGTTTTATACTCCTTTTTCAGTTGCTTCTGAAGTTGTTTGTTGTTTTGCGCCACGGTGGGCATTACCAAACAGAGCGCAAATAGAAAGAGAATAAGCTTTTTCATAGAAATGAGTTGTTTTTACAGATTATCTTGATAACGTAAGATTAAACGCAAACCACGATATTTATTGGAACTTATGTATTTATGGCCACAGGGGTAGGGTAAGCAATAAGAATAAAAAAAATTACAAGCTTCGTAGCCAGTTGCCCCACGATAAATGACGTATATCACGTTGTTTGTAGTTACTTTATCTACTGCGAAGTTGAACGTTGACAATGCACTATAGTTGCCTACATAGCGGCATGCCTCCGACACGTTAGAGCATAAGCCGTAAATGCCTAATTCGTTGGCTGGTCCTTCACTCACAATGTGCTTGTAGTTATTGCTAGTAAAGCTACTCACGTTTCCCCAACTTGATTTAGAAGAGCCTAGGTTTTCGCTAACGTTAGCAATTGTTGTATATTCATGCGAACGTTGCCCACCACGAGCGGCATATTCCCATTCGGTTTCATAGGGAATGTCGAAAGTTAAACCCGTGATTTGGTTTAATTTGTTTATGAATTTTACAAGTTCATCCGAAGTGATTCCTATTTCAGTTTCACGATAACCACTGGGGAGTGTTGTTGTGCCGCCATCCAAGGGGTAGTCGTCGGGGGTGACGCCTGACGGCAGACTATTGTAAGTGGGGTTGTAGTTCATTACAGCGGTGAAGAAGAGGTTCGACACTTCAGTCTTCATGAAGTAGAATGGATACATGTGCACCCTTACTTGCCCATTGTCTGTGCCGCTTTTTCCTAGCGTTAGGTTGCCGCCATCCACCTTTACCATTTGGTTAAGGTAGTTGAGAATGATTTGCCGACGTGCCACCGAGATGCTGTCGGGGAATTGCAAGTTGGCAAAGGGCGAATTCTCCATCCAATTCGTTGCCCCTGTGTTGCCAGGCAGTGTGAGATAGCCACTCACAGCGGGCTGCAAGTTAGCCTCTGAAAGTTGGTGCGTGTAGGCTTGCTTATTGGTTAAAACGGTGATGGCTTGGTTTAGAAGGCGATATTTCTTTGTTGCTGTGCAGTAAATGTAGTCGGTGTAGTATTTTCCGTCGCTAGCTGCGTTCGCCGACACGATGAGTGGGTGATTATAGAGATACTTATCGGTGAATGTGTTGGTGTAGATGTCGTAGGCCGTAGTTGCTGCCAGGTTCGTCAGATAGATGGTGTCGCCGGGTTGGCCCTGAAAGCGCAAGCGCGAATTAGCGGGCTGCAGTGTGGCCACGGCACTCACTGAGGCACCGTCGTAAGAGTAGGTGCCGAGTGTGTCGGCGTAGATGGCTGATTGGCCATTTAGTGTGATTATGGTGTTTCCCTCTTCTGTGGGCGTTTCAAAGTAGTAGGCCGTTAAGCGCCCGTTAGAGGTGCTGGCAAGATTGCCTGTGTACTGCAGTGTCCATTGCTGCGATTCGGCGCTATAAGTAGCTGTTCCAGTGGAAGTGCTGCCCGAGGCTTCGAAGATTAAACGGAGTTTGTCGCCCGTTTTCCAACTAGCTGCTTCAGCGCGTTGCGAGGGCGTTTGCTCGAAACTGGGTTTGCTTGCATTGAGTTGCAGCGATAGGGTGTGTAGCGAGTTGTTGGCGCTGTGGTTGGCCTGCTTGTCGGTCGCTAAGTCGTCGTTTGAGCAGGCCGCTAAAAGCGTGGCAGCACCTAGCAGGCTGACGTTGAATATATGTTGCAATCGTTTCATAATGATAAGTGGATTTTTTTAGTTAAAGTTTTTATCGTTGGTGTAATTGCCTTTCTGTAGGGTAGCACTTTGCGAGTTAGAACTGTTGTTGAAACTTTCATCGTTGGCATAGCGCCCAATGTTAATGGTTGTGGTTTGCGAGTTGGAACTTTGATTGAAGCTGTTGTCGTTTTCGTAACCAATGAGGCTGAATGAGGAGCCTTCGGCCACTTGCACCACCTTTAACACGGCCGTCAGCGCGTCGCCCTGACGCAAGTCGGTGAGGCGGAAGGTGACTGTGCCCTCGCGCTTGGCGTTGGTGGCATTGGGTGCAGCGCTAAGAGTGTAGGTGCCTGTTTCGGCGTTTGTGCAGAGAAGGCTAAACCAATCGCCCTGTTTTTCGTAGGCCAGCGTGCCGTCGGTCGACACATTCAGCGTGTTGCTTCCGCCCTTGGCGAAGAGTTGGATTAAGGGAGTGGAGAGCGTGAGGTAGCGCGGCTTTTGCCGAATGTTTGCCACCACAGTTTGTCCGTCGTTGAGTTTCACGGTGATTTCCCCGTTGCGCTCTTTCGATGAGGGGTTGTCGGCGAAGTGGAACACGATGGTTTCGTCGCCCTTGCCCGAGGTGGCTGAGGCACTGGCCCAGCTAGCCATGTTTTGTGGAATGCTCACCGTCCAGTTGCTAGAGCTGCTCACAGAAAGTTCGAAATCGTTGGGTTTCGAGCTTACCTCAATGGCCGATTGGCTGAGATAGATGTATTTGCTTTGTTGCGTCACCGCAATTTGTCGGGTGATGTTTCCCATCTTCAAGTTGACGCTGGCCGAGCGAATGGCCTTCGTGTTGTTGTCGGTTGCGCTAAGAGTGAGGGTGCCGTTGCCCGTGCCGCTCGTGGGCGATATTTGCAGCCACGAGGCGCTTTCAGCATCGGCAATTTGCGCGGTCCATTCCGCGTCGGCTGTGATTTTCAGCTTTTGTTGGCAAGCATTGGCCGACAGCATCACTTCGCTCGTTTCGCTTTGAATGTCGGCTGCGGCTTGTTCAATATAGAATGTGGCTTTATAGTTGGCCGAAGTGCTCCAGTTCGAACTGCTAGCTCCCTCGGCAAGAATTTCCACGTAGCCGCTGCGTTGACTTCCCGAGAGGTTGCGTTCCACCTCCCATTCAATGGTTGCGTCGCCCTTGCCCGAGGTGGTTTTGGGCTTCATCCAATCGGGGTGTGAATAAACTTTCCAATTGGTGTTGCTGCTCACTTTTGTGGTGAGCGAACCGCCTTGCATGGTGCAGCTTTTCGTGTAGCTTTCGTCTTTAGCTATTTGCAAGAAACTCGGGTCTTGAGTCACGCTTATTACTTTATAAAAGTGGCTAAGCGTGGGGTCGCAAATCACCACATAAGCCGAGCGGGTGAAGAAGTCCGTGTTGTCGGTGGTGCTGAGGGTGAGGCTCTGTGCTGTGCCAGCTTCCCCCGTTTGGGGCGACACGTTGAGCCAACTAGCCTCTTCTATGTTGATGGTTCCATTTTTAACAGAGGGGTAGGTGCTACTCACTACGGCCTTCCAACTTAAGTCGCTGTTGAGTTTGCACACCTTTGTCGATGCGTTGCGCGGCATGCTTATGTCGGTTTCATCAGTTTCGGTCGATGCTCCTTTTTGAGAGAAACTGAGCGAATAGGCCAGTTTGCTTCCTTGATAGAAATTGATTACGCCTTTTCGCTCGCTAGTTGATGGGTTTGCATCGATTGTAAAGGTTATTTTGCAGGCATTGAATGTGCCTTCTTCCGTAACGTTCGAGGCAATGCTTTGCTGCGAAACTGTTATCCACGCAACGGCGTTGCTCACTGTGAGGTCGACGTTTGTTTTTGCATAAAGCACCACTTGCGAACTTGTGACGGGCAAGTTGGTCAATGAGGTTGTTTCATCGTCATCGCTTTCCGTGTTGGTTAGTTTAACGTAGCAATTGTATGCCCCTGTTTGCACAAAACTGCAAGTTTGGTCAATAACCTCTCCTCCGCCCACAGTGGTGCCTTGATAGTTAACGATGGCCGAACGTTGGGTGGTGGCGTAATTTTGCGCAAGGGTGTAAGTTATATCGTCGCTGCTGAGGCTTGTTTCGCTTGGACTTGCCCCACTGCTTCCTCCCGAAAGAGGTGTTTGCTTTATCCAAGAGGGAAGGCCTTGCGTGGTCCAAGTGCAGTTGATGTAATACATCTTATTGGTGATTTCGCCTCCATAGCTTTCCTGTTTTTTCTCCTTTTCTTTCAGTCGTAAAGCGGAGGCTTGCGCACAAATGCTTTCGCGTTCGTCTTCGCTCAAATTGTTGTCGTTGCAACTGGCCAATAGCGTAAGGATGAGCAAGAGTGGAGTTATAATGAGAAAATCAGTTTTTTTCATTTTGCTATATATCAAAAGAGAGGGATTTTGTTACCAGAAGAATACGATGTCGGCGCGTAAGCCAAAGCCATCAACAGACTTTTTTGCCTTCGTTATCTTCGATGAAATGGCTTTGAAGTCTTTGCTTTGCGAAAGGCAGAAGCGATATTGGGGCATCAGCTGAAAGCCTATGTGCCGGGTTAAGGCCACAAAGAAGCGAAGAGCGCCTACTCCGCTCACAGCATAAGTGACATACTTATCATAGGCGTTGGCGTGGTTTCCTTTATTTTCGAAGGTGAATGAATGATAGTCGGCGCCAATTTGAGGTGTGAGTTGCAAGCGATTGCTTATTTTTATGCCATAACCAATGCGGCCGCCAACACTGTATTGAGGCTTTATGTCGTAGGCCGAAATGCTGATTGGTTCATTCGCGGTTGTTGCTACTTCTTGTGTCACAAAGAAATTAACTGCCTTGTCAAAGTAATAAGAGGCTCCCCATTCCACATTGAAATTTTTGGCGAAAAAGCCCATTCCAACGTGAGCGGTCGTGGCACTAATTAGTTCGCTGCCCAGGTCGATGTAGAACATGTTGGGCACCACATATTGATAGTGTTGTGTCACGGTGATTTCGTCGGCAGACTGGTCGTTGACACGGAAGGTTTTGCTTCCCTTCGAGCGCTTTGTGTCTATTTTAAATGAATGCACGCCATAGTCGAGGGCAAATTCATAAAGTCGGTCGGTTTTTCGCTCCTCCCCCTTGGTGTTTCTTCCGTCAATCTCCACGCCATAAATGGGAATGTAGCTGTTAGAGCGGATGCGCACATTCTTACGCGTTTGCTGCAAAGCAATGCGCACATTCTGCCCCTGGCAGTCGATGTTGTTGCGGTAGGGAGCGAAGCCGTCGCGCGAGGCGGTGAACGTGTACATGCCCACTGGCACGTTGCGCACATAAAATGGTGTGCGGCCATTGGCCACGGGGTGCCCTTGCGCATCGGTCACAAAAACATGGGTGGAGTCGGTTGAAGCGTCGGTGCTGGCACTCACCATAAACGAGCATTCATTGCTCAGCGTGGGACTCACCTCCACCGTTCCCGTTTCTTTCACCTCCACCGTCATTTCTTTGGGCGAGAAACCCGAACGTGTGAAACGAAGTTTGTGTGGGCCAGTCAAAATTTGACTTATATATATAGGTGTATGACCTGCAGATTTGCCGTCGATTTCAACCGCTGCATTGAGCGGTTGTGAACTGATGCGGATGCTTCCGTTAATGGGGTTTGGAGCGTCAATCATAATTTCCTCGCCCATGTTGTGCTTGGTGATAGTGAACGAGCGTGTCACCGAAGTGTGATAGTCGCGGCGGGCCTCAAATTGATAACTACCCGTTTCGAGCGGCCCTTTCCATGAGCCCTTTCCGCGTTTCTCCTTATTAATATAGATGTAGGCTTCGGGATCGGAACAAACCACGCGAGTGGTGGCAAAGTTGGCTTCGAGGGTGGGGCAGATTGTGGTGTTGGTGCTATCGGTCACCGTCACCATCTGCGTGTAGGTGTTATAGAGTTTACGCTCCACGCGCACTCGGTGAACTCCGCTTTTTAGGTTACCGCTGCGCAGCCCTTTCTCGCCCATCTGCACCTCGCCCAGCAATTCATCGTCAATAAACACGCGAGCTCCGGCAATGCCCGCTGTGTCTTTAATGGTGATCCAACCGAAAGCCGGACGCAGACGTACCTCCAGGTTTTGGGTCTCGGCGCTTTGGTGAACGTAGCGACGCACATAGGGGTGGTAGTTGGTGGCTGTTACTTGAATGTCGTAGGTGCCAAACTCAAGGAACTTAGCGAAGCGCCCCTCTTCGTCGAGCATCACGCTCTCGCCGTTTAGTGTAACGCTAGCTGTTTGTGGCACCACGTGTAGGTTTAGGTAGCCCTGGTGTTCTGCCTCTTTAATGCGCGTTTCCACCTCGCCCGTCACGAGTTTCATTAAGTAAGTGCAGCCCGACTTTGTGCGGAGTGAGGGAAACTGATAGACTTTTTTGCCCAACACCGGGTGCTGAATGTTGAGTCGGCGCGTGCCTTCGGGCACCCAAAGCCACACTTCGGCTGGGTGCAGCTCATTTTGCTGCTCCACTTTGCAAATCATAATAGACGAGCCAATGTCGAAGGTTAAGCCCTTTTGTGTGGTTTCTACCTTGATAATTGCGCAAGGCTTGTCGTTGAGGTCTTTCACCATGTATTTAGCCGTATTAGCCGTTTGGTCGGTGTCTTCGGTAATGTCGGCTGCCACTTGAATGTTTCCTTGCTGAGCCCATGCATAAAAAATTGCTCCCAAGGTTAAGAAAACAAGCATTGATAGTCGTCGTAACAGTATATGCA
>CAVKKI010000055.1:0-13463 GCA_963656725.1 Oribacterium sp.
TCTTAAAACAATCGGCTGAAGTGGCGTTTCGCTTCGGCCGATTGTTTTTTCTTATCAAGCCACTAGTTTTTCTTATTAAGCCAGTAGTAAATCACTATTAAGCCGGTAGTTTTTCTTATTAAGCCAGTAGTAAACGCTAGTGGCTCAGGGGGCGACGCGTCTCGCGTCGGCGCAAGCGGAAACGCTAGAAGAGAAGAAAATAGAAGTTTGAGAGAGGTGAAAATCTGTGACAACTTTTGACAGGTTGAATTTTTTTAACGAATGTTTAAAGTGTGGTTTTTGAGAGAGAGGGCGGGGATGTTTATTAATTTGCTGCTTGCTTTTGTGCTTGCGCCGACGCGGGACGCGTCGCCCCCAGAGCTACTAGCGTTGTCCCCCAAGAAAGTTTATTTGCACAAATTGCTGTTACTTGCACTAGCTGCTTGCACTGCGCTGATAATCAATAACTTCGCGAGTGTAAGCAGCAAAAACCGTTGCTTACACTCACAGCCCTTGTTGCTTGCACAGAGTGTAAGCAAGTGCAAGCAACTCAGTTTGCTGCTTACACTTCTGAAACGCTTGATAATCAGTGTGAGTGCAAGCAAAAAGTGCAAGCAACAGCAGTTGCTTGCACTAAATTTATAGGGTAGAAAATAGTATTGTTAACGATGACGGTCACCTTGCTTGCACATGGCGAGGTGTTATTTATAATCGAGGGGAAGATTGTTGGGGTGTGTTGATCGAAAATCGTCGCTCAAAATGCGAAAAAAATCGTAGTCGAGCAGCTCGCCAATGCGAGCTAGCATCAGTGTGTCGATGTGCTCTTTTTCGAAAATTTTGTAAACGTTCGTGCGGCTGCACGCCAATTGGCGTGAAAGCCATACCACGGTTTTTCTTTGCTCCTCTAATCGTTTACGGATGCAGGTCCCTATATGTGTCATTCTATTCTGTGGATAAATTTGTAAAATTTTTGTATTAAATGCTTCGCAAAGATAATAAAAAAATTACCCCCCCCCTATCACTAGCGCCCGAGGAAATTTGCCTGAAATTGCATTTTTCTTTACATTTTCCGCAAATATGGGGCAAAAAGGCTAACTTTGCGAGGTTTTAGTGGGCGCAGCCCTTGTTACAATTCGAATAAGAAAGAAATTTTTAAAAATGGTTCTTAACTACATTTGGATAGCCTTCTTCCTCATTGCTTTCGTGATAGCCGTGATAAAGTTGGTGTTTCTGGGCGACGTGGAAGTGTTTCCCGCCATTATGAACTCCACCTTCGACACCTCGAAAACGGCTTTCGAAATATCGCTCGGCCTCACGGGCGTGCTTTCGCTTTGGCTTGGTGTGATGAAGGTGGGCGAAAAGGGTGGGGTGGTCGATGCCATGGCGCGGCTGCTCAGCCCTGTGTTTAGCCGGCTGTTTCCCGAACTGCCCAAAGGCCACCCTGTGTATGGCAACATCTTTATGAACATTGCCGCCAATATGCTCGGCCTCGACAATGCCGCCACCCCTTTGGGACTGAAGGCTATGGAGCGGTTGCAAGAACTCAACCCGAAGAAAGACACGGCCACGAACAGCATGATTATGTTTCTCGTGCTCAACACCTCGGGTCTCACCATCATTCCCGTAAGCATCATGGTTTATAGGGCGCAGATGGGAGCAGCGCAACCCACCGACGTGTTCATTCCCATTCTCATAGCCACCTTCTTCTCCACGCTAGCGGGCATTGTGGTGACGAGCCTTTATCAGCGCATCAACTTGTTTCAGCCCGTGCTGTTGGCCACACTCGGCGGTTTGTCGCTCGGCGTGGCCGCCATAATTTGGGGCTTTAGTCGACTCGACAGCACAATGATGAACCTAGTGGGCACTACCACGGCCAACGTGTTGCTCTTTCTCATCATCATCGGTTTCATTCTGGCTGGCGTGAGGCGACGCGTCAACGTTTACGACGCCTTCATCGAGGGGGCGAAAGAAGGTTTCAGCACGGCCGTGCGCATCATTCCCTACCTTGTGGCCGTGTTGGTGGGCATTGGCGTGTTTCGTGCCGCCGGGGCTATGGACTGGCTCATTCAAGGCATTCAGTGGCTTGTGCACCTCACGGGCTGCAACGCCGACTGGGTGGGAGCGCTGCCCACGGCATTAATGAAACCCCTGTCGGGAAGCGGTGCCCGCGGCATGATGGTGGACGCTATGCAGACTTATGGCGTCGACTCTTTTGTGGGTAGGCTGAGTTGTATGTTTCAAGGCAGCACCGACACCACGTTCTACATTCTAGCCGTTTATTTCGGCGCAGTGGGCATTTCAAAAACGCGCCACGCCGTTGTTTGTGGCCTATTGGCCGACCTCGCTGGCGTGGTGGCCGCCATTGGCATAGCCTACCTTTTCTTCTCCTAATCCAGGGGTGTATTTATAAAAATCACCTTTAACATAAGGCACAACGCAACATCACAAATAGAAAATGGCAAACTTGAAATCATTGGCCAAAGACACGGCCATCTATGGCATGTCGAGCATTATTGGGCGCTTTCTCAACTATTTGCTCGTGCCGCTCTACACGGCAAAAATTAGTGCCGAGAGTGGGGGCTATGGCGTTATTACGAATATGTATGCCTACACCGCCCTGCTGCTCGTTATTTTGACCTTCGGCATGGAAACCACCTTTTTCCGTTTCGTTAATAAAGAGGCCGAGAACCCTCGTCAGGTCTACACCACCGTGCTCTCGATGGTGGGCGCCACCTCGCTCGCGTTCATTGCCCTCGTGCTGATTTTCATGCATCCGCTCAGTGCGATTATGGGCTATGCCGACCACCCCGCCTATGTGTGGACGATGTTTGTGACCGTGGCCATCGACGCCTTTCAGTGCATACCCTTTGCCTATTTACGCTACAAAAAGCGCCCTTTGAAGTTTGCCGCCTTTAAGTTGCTCTTCATTCTGCTTAACATTGCCCTCAACGTGGGCTATTACGTGGGCCTTGGCGGACACGATGTGGGCTACGCCTTCTACATCAACCTAGTGTGCACGGCTTGCATCACCTTCTGCTTCTATAAAGAACTAAAAGAAGGCTTCACGGGCCAGTTTGCCCCTTGGAGCGAAACAAAGCGCCTTATGCGTCGCATGCTGAGCTATAGCTGGCCTATTCTTGTGTTGGGCATTGCTGGCATTCTGAATCAAACGGCCGACAAAATTCTCTTTCCTTATATATATAAAGGAGTCGACGCTCACAAGCAGCTCGGCATTTATGGCGCAGCCTCAAAAATTGCCATGATCATGGCCATGATTACACAAGCCTTTCGCTACGCCTACGAGCCCTTCGTGTTTGGCAAGGCCAAAGAGCAAGACAGCCGCAGCACCTACGCCTCGGCCATGAAATACTTTCTCATCTTCACGCTCTTGGCCTTCCTTGTGGTGATGGGCTACATCGACGTGTTGCGCCACATCATAGGCCGCGACTATTGGGACGGCCTGCGGGTGGTTCCCATTGTGATGGCCGCCGAAATATTGATGGGCGTTTATTTCAACCTCTCCTTCTGGTATAAACTCATCGACCGCACCATTTGGGGCGCTTGGTTTTCGGGCGTGGGCTGCGTGGTGCTCATTGCCGTCAACGTCATCTTCGTGCCGCAATATGGCTACATAGCCTGCGCTTGGGCGGGCTTTGCCGGCTACGGCACGGCCATGTTGCTCAGCTATTTCGTGGGGCAGAAATACTATCCCATTCGTTATCCGCTCAAAAGCATCGGCGTTTACGTGCTCATCACGCTGCTCTTCTTTGCCGTGATGAAGGGCGCTGAGGCTTATGTGAGCAGCCTAGCCTTGCGCTTGCTCATCAACACGGGGTGCATCGGCTTGTTTGTGGCCCACACCATTCACTACGACTTCCCCTTGAGCGGACTGCCCGTGGTGGGAAAATTCTTCCGAAAAAAGTAGTCATGACTTTCAACAACAATCACTATAACGAGGCCACCCTGAGTTGTGGCCTTCGCGTCATTCACGAACCCTCAAATTCGCCCGTGCTCTATTGCGGCTACGTGGTGTGTGCCGGCACACGCCATGAAGAAGTCGCCGACAGCGGTATGGCCCATTTTATTGAGCATCTCACGTTTAAAGGCACCGAGCGCCGTCGCGCCCACCACATCACCAACGGTTTGGAAAGGGTGGGGGGCGACCTCAACGCCTACACTACGAAGCAAGAAACGGTTTATTATGCCACGGTGTTGAAAGAAGATTTTGGCCGAGCCGCCGACCTTCTCTCCGACATCGTGTTTCATAGCACGTTTCCGCAAAAAGAAATCGACAAAGAGGTGGAGGTGATTTGCGATGAGATTGACAGTTATAAAGACTCGCCCTCAGAACTCATTTTCGACGATTTCGAAAAACTCATCTTCCCCAACCAGCCCCTCGGGCGCGACATTTTGGGCGATGCCGACCGCTTGCGCCAATACACCACGGCCGACGCCTTGCGCTTCACCCGCCGCTATTATCGGCCCGAAAATGCTGCCTTCTACGTTTATGGCGACGTGCCGTTCACTACCCTCGTGCGCACCCTCGAGCGTTTGCTCCCTGCATCCGACTTCCGCTCTCGCCCACTTCCCGAGCCGCTCTCGTTGCCCTTGCCGCAACCCCGCACCACGGCCACGGAGCAACGCTTAGAAAAAGGCACGCACCAGGCGCACGTGTTAATAGGCGGCGCCACCTTTGCCGCCCCCGACGAGCGACGCTATGCCTTGCTCATTCTTAACAACATGCTTGGCGGCCCTGGCATGAACTCTCGACTCAACCTCTCGCTGCGAGAAAAGGCCGGTTTGGTGTATAGCGTAGATTCTTATCTCAACACCTATCCCGACACGGGCTTTTGGAATGTTTATTTCGGCTGCGACGCACACGATGTGAAGCGCTGTCAAAAACTGTTGCGCCGTGAGCTGAACCGCTTCATCGAAAAGCCGCTCACCGCCGCGCAACTCGCTGCCGCGCAAAAGCAACTCTGCGGACAAGTGGGCATTAGCACCGATGCGTCAGAGGGCTACGCTTTGGCTTTGGGCAAGAACTTCGCTCACTATCACACTCACCGCAACATTGGTCAGCTCATCAGCGGCATTCAAAGCGTAACGCCCCAACAATTGCAGCAGGTGGCTGAAGAAATTTACGCTCCCGAGCGGTTGATTACGTTGATTTATAATTAGGCTTTCCGCAAAATCCATTTCCCTATTCCCAATTCCCCATTCCCAACATCCATTTCCCCATCCCCCATCCCCTTTTCCCCAAAAAAAACATGCTCCAATCCGCCACACTCAAAAAGCTAGCAAGCGAAGAAGGCTTCGCCGCTTGTGGCGTGGCAAAAGCCGAACGCGTTTCGCCCCAACGAGAGAAGGAAATGAGAGAGTGGCTTGAACGCGGCGAACACGGCGACATGGATTATTTGGTTCGCCACGTGGAAATGAAACTCGACCCACGGCTGCTCGTGGAGGGCGCACAAAGCGTGGTGTCGGTGGCTGTGAATTATTATCCGGGCGAGGAGGCCGAACAGTCGGAATGGAAAATGGCCAAATATTCCCTTGGCACCGACTATCACGAAGTGGTGAAAACCCTGTTGCGCCGCTTGATGCAACGCCTTGGCCTGACCGAAGGCGTGGATGGCCGCTGTTTTGTGGACATCGCACCGGTGGACGAAAAATATTGGGCGCAACAGTGCGGCTTGGGGTGGCGTGGACGCAACTCGCAGCTCATTCTGCCACAAATGGGAAGCTATTTCTTTTTGGGCGAACTCATTCTGACGCACGCCTTCGACCACTATGATGCGCCGCACCCCAATTGTTGTGGTCATTGTCACGCTTGTATCGACGCTTGTCCCATGCACGCCCTTCACGGCGACGGCACACTCGACGCCCGCCGCTGTCTTTCGTATCTCACCATAGAGCACCGCGGCGACGTGCCGGCTGAGGCGCAAAAGCAAATGGGCCACTGTTTTTATGGTTGCGACCGCTGCGCCGACGCTTGTCCGTGGAACCGCCGTTTCGCTCAGCGCACCGCTGTGGCCGAACTGCAACCTCGCTCCTCCATCCTATCCATGAAGCCCAACGATTGGCGCAACCTTAGCGTGGAGCAATATCAACAACTTTTCCGAAAAAGCGCAGTGAAAAGAGCTAAATACGATGGACTAATGCGCAACATTCATTGTTTGGAAACGGATGAGCCAGCCGATGCCGACGCTCAGCCCGAGCCAGATGCCGTTTCCTAAACCCAATGCCTTTTTCAAAGAAAAATAAAGAAAATCCTTAACCTCAACTACAAACCTCTACCCCTGTGAAAAATCTACTCCTCACCTCCCTACTGCTTTTGGGCTGCCCCGTAGTGCAAGCTCAGACCCAAACGGTGTGGTTCGACCAGCCCACCACGCTCCACGGCCAGCAATGCTGGTGGGGCGGACATCCTGAAAAATTCAACGCCGACCACAAGCCCGTGCGTGCCGGCGATTCGGCCGTAAATTCCGACCACGAGTGGGAATATCGCTCCCTGCCCCTAGGCAACGGCAGCATCGGTTGCAATGTGATGGGAAGCATTGCCACCGAGCGCTACACGCTCAACGAGAAAACCCTGTGGCGCGGCGGCCCCAACACAGCGAAAGGCGCTGCCGATTATTGGGCGCAAAACAAAGAGTCGGCTCCCGTGTTGAAGCAAATACGCCAAGCCTTCCTCGAGGGCGACTGGGACAAAGCCGCGCAACTCACCACAGAAAACTTCAACAGCACCGTGCCCTACGAAAGCACTGGCGAGCCGCAGTTCCGCTTCGGCTCATTCACCACAATGGGTGAGCTGACGCTTGAAACCGATCTCAAAGAACAGGGAGTAACTCACTATCGGCGCGCCCTCTCGGTCGACTCCGCCTATGCCCGTGTGAGTTTCACCGTGGCTGATGGGGTAAGCTACGATCGACGCACCTTCATCTCTTACCCCGCCAATGTGATGGCCGTGAAACTCACCGCAAGCGAAGCGGGCCGCCAGTCGTTCACCGTGAAATACGCTCCCAACCCCGTGAGCGAGGGCAAGTTCGAGCCCGATGGCGACCACGGTTTCTGCTATAAGGCTCGGCTCGACAACAACCAAATGCAGTATGTGGTGCGTGTGCAAGTCATTGCCAAAGGCGGCTCAGTGAGCTACGCTAATGGCGACCTCCGCGTCAACGCCGCTGACGAAGTGACGCTGCTGCTCACCGCCGACACCGATTATGCGCCCAACTACAACCCCGACTTCACCGACGCTAAGGCTTATGTGGGTGTCGACCCCGTGGCCACCACCGCCCAGTGGATGAAGAAAGCCGTGAAGCAAAGTTTTGAAAAGTTATTTAAGGCACATTATGCCGACTACGCCGCGCTCTTCGGCCGAGTGAAATTCTCGCTCAAGGGCGAAACGTCAGCGAAACCCACCAACGAGCGTTTGGCCGACTATCGCAAAGGGCAGAAAGATGCGGGCCTCGAAACGCTCTACTATCAATATGGCCGCTACTTGCTCATCGCTTCATCGCGGCCCGGCAATCTGCCCGCCAATTTACAGGGCATGTGGCATAACAACGTCGATGGCCCGTGGCGTGTGGACTATCACAACAATATCAATCTGCAAATGAACTATTGGCCCGCCCTGCCCACCAACCTCACTGAGTGTGCCGAGCCGCTCACACAGTTTATAAAGTTGCTCGAGAAGCCGGGTGAGCGCACGGCCAAGGCTTATTGGGGCGCTCGTGGCTGGGCTGCGGGCATCTCGGCCAACATTTTTGGCTTCACTGCGCCGCTTGAGGGCGCCGACATGTCGTGGAACTACAACCCCATGGCGGCTTCGTGGCTCGCCACCCATCTTTGGGACTACTACGACTACACCCGCGATGTGAAGTTTCTTCGCACGGAAGCCTATCCGCTCATGAAGGGGTGCGCCCTTTTCTGCGAAGATTTCTTGTGGCGCAAGCCCAACGGCACGCTCACTGCTGCGCCCTCCACCTCGCCCGAACATGGGCCCATTGATGAGGGAACCACTTTCACTCACGCCGTGATTCGTGAAATTTTGCTCGACTGCATCGACGCGGCCGAGGTGCTGAATGTGGATGCGGACGAAGTGAAGAAATGGAAAAGCATTCTCAACGATCTCGCCCCTTATCGTGTGGGTCGTTACGGGCAACTCATGGAGTGGAGTCAGGACATTGACGACCCTAACGACCAACACCGCCACGTTAATCATCTTTATGGCCTTCACCCCGGCCACACCATTTCGCCGCTCACCACGCCCGAATTGGCTAAAGCCTCACGCGTGGTGTTAGAGCACCGAGGCGATGGCGCTACGGGCTGGAGCATGGGGTGGAAACTCAATCAGTGGGCCCGCCTTCACGATGGTAATCACTCTTACGTGCTTTTCGGGAATTTGTTGAAGAACGGCACGGCCGACAACCTGTGGGACGTGCATCCGCCCTTCCAAATTGACGGAAACTTTGGCGGCACGGCGGGAGTGACCGAAATGCTGCTGCAAAGTCACGCTGGCTGCATTGATTTGCTGCCCTCCTTACCCGACGCTTGGAGCGAAGGCTCGATTAGCGGACTGCGAGCTCGCGGCAATTTTGGCGTTAATCTAGAATGGACGAATGGCCAGTTGGTGAAAGCCACAATTAGTTCGGGTTCGGGTGGCACGGCCCACCTTCGCTATGGCTCGCTCACCCTCGACCTTCCCACCAAGAAAGGCCGCACTTATGAAGTGGGTGTGAAAAAAGGGGCGCTCGTAGTGATGTAAATGGATATTGAATGATTACGCAGGTGGTTGAAACTTTTCAAAAGAAGGCTTTCGGCTACCTGCGTATACATTATATATAAGAAGGAAACATGTGTAAAATCACCGTCTTGGTAGCCGTTTATAATGCCGAGCGCTATTTAGAAGAATGCTTGCGCTCCTTGTGCAACCAATCGTTGCACGAGGTGCAAATTGTGTGCATCGACGATTGCTCCACCGACCACTCGCCCCACATTTTGCAGCGTTTTGCAGAAACCGACCCTCGCATCACCGTGCTGCGAACCTCTGTGAATAGCGGACAAGCCGTGGCGCGCAACCTGGGGCTGACTGTGGCCCAAGGTGAATTTACTACTTTCCTAGATAGCGACGACTATTACGCGCCCACTTCGCTCGAGCAGGTGTATCAAGCCCTGCAGTCGCATTCGCAAGCCGACTGCGCTTTGATGGATGTGGTGATGGTGGATGAGGCCACGGGCCACGAGGAGCATTATGTCAACCACACCGAGCAGCGTGTGCTGACGGGCGAGCAAGCTTTCAGTCTTTGTTTAGATAGTTGGCGCATTCATGGCGTGTATGTGGTGCGAACGGCCATTCATCAGCGCTATCCCTACGATGCCACGTGCCGCACGTATAGCGACGACAACACCACACGTCTTCATTATCTCCACTCGCGCCAGGTGTTGCTCACCTCTGCGCCCTACTTCTATCGCCAACACGCGGCCTCGTCCACTCACCAATGTTCCCTTCGTCGCTTCGACCTTTTAGAGGCCAACCTCAGCATGCGCCGTTCGCTTCTTGCCGAAGCCCAAGCGGGCCATTTGCCACAAGCAGAGCGCACGTTGCGTTTGTGGGAGACGCAGCGCTACACCAACCTCATCGGCCTCTATGGATATTGGCTGCGGCATCGTCAGCAGTTGCTCCCCGAAGAGCGCGCTGAGGCTTTGAGGCGGATAAAGCAGTGCTTTCACACCATTGAGCGAAGTGAAATTAGAGTGAGCGTGAAATATCGGCCTTTTTATTTTCCGTGGAGGGCGTTTGCTGTGTTTGCGCTGCAAGCTAGGGTTTATTTTACTTTGCGTAAATTAGTTGGGCGCTAATAAATTTGAGCGCGTCAGTGGGGGCGACGCGGCTCGCGTCGGCACAAGTGGAAACGAAAGAAAAAATGCAAACTACACAAAAAGAAAGCACTCAAAGTCAGTTTCTGAAAAAAACCACTTTGAGTGCTTTCTCTTTTCTTCTTGCGTTCGTGCTAGCGCCGACGCGGGCCGCGTCGCCCTCGGAGCTACTTGCGTCAGAACTTGTAGCTTCTAGCGCAGTTTCTTGCCCCGACGCGGGCCGCGTCGCCCCCCCAAGTGCTTGCGCCTAATAAATAAGTTGCAGCGCCACAATCATCACCACGCCAATCACAATTTGCAGCGGCAGGCCCACTTTTACATAATCAATAGGCTTGTAGCCGCCGGCCGACATCACCAAGGCGTTGGGTGGGGTGGAGAAGGGCGAAGCAAAACACATGCTGGCCGCCACCGTCACCGCCATCAACACCGGCACGGCGTTGATGCCTTGAGTCTGAGCCGCTTGCAAGGCAATGGGCGCCATCAACACGGCCGTCACCGTGTTTGAAATGAAAAACGTGAGCAACGACGTCACCACATACACCGCAGCAATGAGCAACGTGGGGCCGCCACCGCCCACCCAGTGCACCAGTTGTTGAGAAATGAGGTGCGAGGCGCCCGTCTTCTCCAAGGCCGTCGACATGGGCAACATGGCGCCAAACAACACAATGCTCTCCCAATTAATCGTTTTATAGGCCGCCTCCACACTGCGCAAGCAACCCGTAAACACCATGGCCACGGCCGCTATCATCACAGCCGTTACGGGGGCGATGGGAATGAAGTCGAAGGCCATTGCCGCCACCATCAACACCATGATGAGCGCTGCAAGCGGGGCTTTATAGTCGAGCGTCACGTGCGCCGCTTGCTGTTCGGGTTGGCCAATCACCACATAGTCTTGGCCGTCTTGTTGGTTGAGTTTCGCAATCTGATCCCACGTGCCCTGCACCAGCACAATGTCGGCCGCATGCAGCTTTTGGTCTTTCAGATTGTGCAGCAAATAGTCGTTGTGTCGGCGAATGCCCATCACGTTGAGCTGATAAGTGGAGCGAAAGTTGGTTTGCTCCACCGTGCGGTTCACGAGCGTAGATTGCGGCATAATGAGAATTTCGGCCATTCCCACGTCGTAGAAGTGCAGATGCTCGGCAGCGTCTTTGCTCGGGTCGATGACTGCAAGGCGGTTGGTCGATGTCCAACTGTCAATCTGTGCCGCTTCGCCTCGCACGTAAAGCACGTCGTCGGCCTCAATGGCCACGTTGGCCAAGGTGTATTGTTCCACTCGGTGCATGGGGCGCGACTGCTTCATGCCGCGGCGAATTTCAATCACGTTGATGCCGTAAAGCTGATGCACGTTGAGTTCCTTCAGCGTGTGGCCCACTAGGGGCGAAGCCTCGGCCACCCTCACTTGGTGCAGCCCCTCGGTGAGTTTATACTCTTGCGCCAGCTCTTGCAGCGATTTGCTGTTGGGCGTGGCTAGGTTGGTTTGTCGTTTTTTTAAGAAACGGCGGGTAAGGGGAATGAGCACCACAATGCCCACGCCAATGCAGATGAGGCCCACGGGCGTGAACGAGAAAAAGCCCAGTGGCTCGTAGCCCGCTGCCGTGAGGGCGTCGCGCACAATGAGGTTGGGCGGGGTGCCGATTAGCGTGAGCATGCCGCCCATGCTGCCGGCAAAGGCCAAGGGCATGAGTAGGCGCGACGACGAAAGGTTCGCGCCGCGAGCCAAACTCACCACAATGGGCAGCATCAAGGCCACCGTGCCCGTGTTGCTCACAAAAGCGCCCACAAAAGCGGTGGTGAGCATCAGCAACACGAAAAGGCGCGTTTCGTTGGCACCGGCTAGCGAAAGAATGCCCGTGCCCATTCGTTTGGCCAACCCCGTGCTGAAAATGCCGCCGCCCACCACAAACAGTCCGATCATCATAATGACGATGGGGTTAGAGAAGCCGGCTAGCGCCTCTTCGGGTGTAAGCACGCCGCAAAGCACCAAGGCCAGGGCCGAACAGATGGCTACGAGGTCGGAGCGGATGCGGCCGGTTACGAACAATAGGGCGGAAAGAACAAGAATAATTAGAGTGGCAAGCATTTTTCTAAATCAATCTAAGGGTTTAGGAATGGGGAATGGGATGTTTGGAACTCTCTTTTCATTCACTGCTTCGAGCGGGAGTTATTCTGCAAAGATGACACCTATATATAATAAGGTATGCGCTCTTCCCAAAACTCGGAGTGTTGAAAAAACTACTTGCGCAAAGATACGCCAAATCCGTCAACGCCACAAGCGGAAAGTTCGTAAAGAAACGAAAAAAGCGTCACAATTTGGCAACAACCTTCGGCTTAATCCGTAACTTTGCGAGCAAAACCTCGATACATCCCTCAGTCTCTATGGATAAAACCTTACTTACGCAACTCACCCACGAGGCGGTGAGCGTGTTGCAGCAGCTCATAGCCATTCCCTCGGTTAGTCGCAACGAAACGGCTGCGGCCGATTTTCTTTTCGACTATCTCACCCGTCAAGGCACCGCCCCCCAGCGCCACCACAACAATGTGTGGTGTGAACAACCCGTAGCAAAAGGCAATCGTCCCACCTTATTGCTCAACGCCCACATCGACACGGTGAAACCCGCCGCCACCTGGCAGCACGACCCTTTCACCCCCTCGCTCGAGGGCGACCGCCTTTATGGCCTCGGCAGCAACGATTGCGGTGGCGGCTTGGTGTCGCTTATGCAGCTGTTTTTGCATCTGCGCACCGCGGAATTGCCCTATCACCTGGTGTTTCTCGCTTCGGCCGAAGAGGAAGTGTCGGGGCGCGACGGCATTGAGAGTGCACTGCCCTTGCTGCCGCCCATCGACGTGGCGCTAGTGGGCGAACCTACGGGCATGCAGCCCGCCGTGGCCGAGAAAGGGTTGATGGTGTTAGACTGTGTGGCGCACGGCCGTTCGGGTCACGCCGCCCGCAACGAGGGAATTAACGCTCTTTATCGGGCAATGGACGACATTGCATGGTTTCGCTCTTATCAGTTTGAGGAACAAACCTCGCTGCTCGGCCCCGTGAAAATGTCGGTCACGATGATCGAAGCCGGCACGCAACACAACGTGGTGCCCGATGTGTGCCGCTTTGTGGTGGATGTGCGTGCCAACGAGTGTTACACCAACGAACAAATTCTCGCCCTCATTCGTTCGCACGTGGCGAGCGACGTCACGCCGCGCTCCACCCGTCTTCATTCCTCGCGCATCGACCTCTCGCATCCGCTCATTCGTGCGGCTGTGGCCTTGGGGCGCACGCCCTTCGGTTCGCCCACTTTGAGCGACCAGGCCCTTATGCGTTTCCCTTCGTTTAAAATGGGCCCGGGGCAGTCGGCGCGCTCACACACCGCCGAGGAGTTTATTTGTTTGAGCGAAATTAGCGAGGCAATTGAGATTTATTATCGGATGATTGGGGGAACGATAGATTAGGGTGGGGAAGGCCTTTTTCTACTAGCGTTCGCGCTAGCGCCGACGCGGGACGCGTCGCCCCCGGAAGATGGGTGGATGTGTGTGCAAAATCACGGCTCTTCCCTATAAGGGCGGGCTGAAAGCCCAATGTCTGCACCTAGCCCAGGGCAAGCGAAGCGGCG
>CAVKKI010000056.1:0-9302 GCA_963656725.1 Oribacterium sp.
TAAAGTAGGTAAGTATATTGTCTCCATTGTCGTTAATATTAAAATAATTTTGATTGGTTACTTATTAAAATATTTTTGATTGGTTACTTACCTATTTGTGGTTTTATACTTTTAAAGAAGAAACGACCATAGAGACAATGAAGAAAACCTTTCGAAGTTTTTTTATAAAGCAAAGTGTTATTCATATTGACGTTAAAAGTATTCGGATTAAAAAGCATCCGCTCAAAACAGTTTTTTCATTGTTTGCGGTGGAGAATAAACATACATTGCGTTTTATCAATGAAGGTGCGGCAAAGAAAACAAACGAAACGCTTTGCCATGCACACTTCTTATGCTATCTTTGCATTATCTTAATTAACAAAATACTACAAATCCATCTATCTATGAAAATGGTTAAATGTTTTGCTGTAGCATTCGCAGCCATGCTCACCTTCGGAGCCGCTGTGGTTAATGCACAGTCAACTTCCCCCTCTACAAAATGGCATTGGGACAAGGGAACCATCGTGGTCGACACCCCCGAACGCCCTGCTGGCCAAAAAGATGCCATCAACCTCACTACCCCGAAAATTCAAAACGTGCGCGTAGCCTTCGTTGGTTTGGGCATGCGTGGTCCTGGCGCTGTGGAGCGTTGGACACACATCCCTGGTGTTGAAATCGTAGCCCTCTGCGACTATGAAGAAGGCCGTGCCGAAGCTCAACAAAAAAACCTTCGCAACGCTGGTCTCGCCCCCGCAGCCATCTACTTCGGCGAGAACGGATATAAAGAACTTTGCAAGCGCAACGACATCGACCTCGTGTATGTGGCCACCGACTGGGATCACCACTTCCCCGTAGCTAAATGCGCCTTGGAGAACGGCAAGAACACCGCAATCGAAGTGCCCTCAGCCATGAACCTTGAGCAATGCTGGGAACTCATCAACCTTTCAGAAACCACCCGCAAGCACTGCATGATTTTGGAAAACTGCTGCTACGACTGGTTTGAAATGAACACCTTAAATATGGCTCAACATGGCGTGTTTGGCGAAGTGATCCGCGCACAAGGCGCCTACATTCACAACCTCGACGACTTCTGGGACTATTATTGGAAGAACCCCAGCAACGACCCCGACAAGTTGGGATGGCGCATGAAGTATAACAAAGAAAACCGCGGCGACGTTTACGCCACTCACGGCCTCGGCCCCGTGGCTCAAGCGCTCGACATTCACCGTGGCGACCGCATGAAGACCCTCGTGGCTATGGATACCAAAAGCGTGCACGGTAAAGAATATGTGGAAGCCAAAACAGGCAAGCCCTGCAACGACTACCGCAACGGCGACCACACCACCACCCTCATCCGCACGGAAGAAGGAAAGGTAATTGAAATTCAGCACGATGTGATGAACCCTCAGCCCTACAACCGCCTTTATCAGCTCACCGGCACGAAGGGCTTTGCCAACAAATATCCCTCAGAAGGCTACGCTGTTGACGCAAAACAATTAGCTGCCGCTGGTCACCAACCTAAGGTAGACAACCTCAGCTCACACGGCTTTATGCCCGAAAGCGAGAAAGAGGCTCTAGAGCAACAATATCAGCACCCCATCCTCAAAAAGTATGGTGAAATGGCCAAGGAAGTAGGTGGTCACGGCGGTATGGACTTCATTATGGACAGCCGCTTGGTTTACTGCTTGCAAAATGGTCTGCCCCTCGACATGGACGTTTACGACCTTGCTGAATGGTGCGCCCTAGCCGAACTCGGCACCCTTTCAATGGACAACAACAATGCTAGCGTGGCCTTCCCCGACTTCACCCGTGGTCACTGGAACGACGTGAAAGGTTTCAAACACCAATTCGCCAAGGCCGACGACGAGAAGGCTGTAGAAAATAAGGCTAAAGCCATCACTGCCGCCCAAAAGGAAGCTACTGCTAAATTCAACCTTTGGACGCTCTACGACAACGTGAAGAACGCTAAGACCGACGCTGAAAAGCAAAAGGCTCAGAAGACTTACGATAAGGCACTCGCCAAAGCCAAAGCACAAGTGGCTAAGGTGGAGAAAGCTAAATAATCAACCCTATTCCCTAAAAAGAGCTACGTTGCAATGGGCAGCGTAGCTCTTTTTTCAAATCAAGCCGAAGAATTTCATTCAATAAATGCCTCAGAACTTATATTTCTCCTTAAATCATCCCTCATGACGAAATTCATTCTTCCCCTTACAGTCTGCTTATTAGCCCTCTTCACCGCTTGCCAAAAGATTGAAATTACAGACCAAACCGATGATAAAAAAACGGAAGAGAAGACCGACACCGACGAAACCATTGCAGACACCACCCACTACTACACCGTGACCACACTCAACGAAGCCGACGACGATGCACAAGTGGGACTGAAATGCTACATTGTGGGATACACGCGAGGCAGCAGCATAAAGAGCACCGTGTTTTCGGCCGAGGATGCAGTGGCAACGAACCTTGTGGTGGCCGATAGCCGCAACGAAACCGACTATGAGCAATGCGCCGCCGTGCAACTGAAGAAAGACACCAACGCACGCAAACAACTCAACCTGTGCGACCATCCCGAAATGCTACATAGCCACGTGTTGCTCATTGGCACAAAAAGCGAATATTGTCAAGCCACAGGACTGAAAAACATAAAAGAATTTCGCATTCTCGAAGACGACGAGGAGAACGACGATGACGACAGCAATGACAACGAGAACGACTCTACGCTTCAAAAAACATTTCCCACACTTAGCACAGACAATGCCGACGCTTTTGAAGGGGCTTAAAGCATAACACTTCTTAGAGAGAGAGAAGAAAGCTTTGAAGAGATAATCAGCATCCCGACTTTTTCGTTTAAGACACGGTAATTTATAATACTGGCCTTAAACGAAAGAGTCGTTTTGTATGCACATTCACTCAAGAAAAGCTACGAAGCTCATTGAGTAAATTTCTGAACCGTTATTTTGATCACCGTCCATCGGTCGGTGTACGAGCGTACAACGGTCGGTGTACAATCGTCCATCGGTCGGTGTACGATCGTATATCGGTCGATGTACGGTGATCAGATTCACTATTCAAGCAATTTTTCAACACTCTCTGACAAAAGATCTTGACACACTTTATGGCGTTGAAACAAAGCGTCTTAATGAACAAGTAAAACGTAATATCAAACGATTTCCTGAGGATTTAATTTTTCAATTGACCAAGGAAGAATGTTTAAGGTCGCAAATTGCGACCTTAAACGAGGGGCGTGGACAACACTTGAAATAAAGTGTTCCGCAGATTGGATGAAGGCAATACGAAACTAAAGCAAGGTGTGTTCTACAATGGGCAAATCTATGATGCCTACACTTTCGTGTCCGATTTGATTAAGAGAGCGAAGAAACGTATTATCCTTATCGACAACTATGTTGACGAAACTATGCTGACATTGCTCGATAAAAGAGGTGTCTTACTCCTTTTAGGGTGGTTCTAAAAATTCTGATTTTAGTATTCTACTATTCTGAAATGTAATTTGCATGCTCTCGGAAGCGTCTTTTTGAAAGTAAATTCGGTCACATAGCCCGCTATGCTCCCTCATTTACTTTCAAAAATACACTCCCGATAGCATACAAATTCCTATTTCAGAATTATTAGAACCACCCTAAAATGCAAGCAGACTGTCTTTCAACTTCATAGTGAAAGGCAGTCTGCTTGTGTATTTATTATGTGTGTGTTTACTCTGTGTGTTATTGGCCTAGGTAGGTTCGTTAAAACTCTTGGCCAATGATGAAGTGGAATTGTGAACCACCGGCACGCTTGCTGCTATATCCGCTGATGTACTTCTGGAAACCATAGGCCCAGTCGATACCCATCAAACCCACCATGGGGAGAAGGATGCGCACACCCACACCGGCTGAACGCTTCATGTCGAAGGGGTTGAACTTCTTTACGTCTTGCCAAGCGTTACCGCCTTCGATGAAGGCGAGGGCGAAGATAGAGGTGGAGGTTTCGAGCATCAAGGGGTAGCGCAACTCGAGCGTCATGCGACTATAGGCGTAGGCGTCGCCATAATAGGAGTTGTTGCCCGAGAGCGAACCGTTCTCGTAACCGCGAAGACCGATGGTCTCGGTGGCATAGCCTGAAGAGTAGCCTGACATGCCGTCGCCGCCCACGTAGTAGGTTTCGAAGGGCGACTTCTTATGCTGATTGTAGGAACCGAGAATACCAAATTCCACGCGGGTCATGAGCACGGGGGCTTTCACAGCGCTTGAGAGAGCGGTGAAGTTGCGGAACTTAAGTTTCCACTTGTGATATTCAATCCAGCGATATTTCTCTTGCAGCTCCTTCTGGTAGTTGGCGCTTTGATAGTTGGTGCCGAGGGCCTTGTAGTTGCGGCCGTCCCAAAGCGAGTAGGGCGGGGTGACGGTCACTTGGAACAAGAACTCTGAACCCTTGCGCGGGAAGAAGGGGTGATCGGTTGAGTTGCGCTGCAGCGAGAGCGAGAGGTTGATGTTGTTGCAGTTACCATCGGTTATGAGGAAGTACTGCCATGACTTCAGCATGTAGCGCGTGTAGGTGAGCTCGGCCATGAAGGTGAAGTAGTCGTCGGGCCAGCGCATACGCTTACCGAAACCTACGCTCAGGTTGAGCATCTTCACATATTTGTCGGGGTCGTAAGCGTCGGTGTAGTAGTTTGAACTTGTGCCGTAACCATAGGCGTAGTTCATGTAAGAGTTATAGTAGTTTTGGTTGATGTAGTTGGAGTTTACATCGCTCTGCTTACTATAAGAGATGCTGAATGATAGCTGATTGGGGCGCTTGCCGCCTAACCAAGGCTCGAGGAAGGAGAGACCGTAGTTTTGGTAGTACGTACCATTGGTTTGCACCTGAAGCGACACGGTTTGTCCGTCACCTTGAGGCAAGAAACCGGCGCGCTTATAGCCTTTGTTGAAGAGGTTTTGCAGCGAGAAGTTGGTGAACTTCAAGCCCACACGTCCCACAATACCCGTTTGTCCCCAACCGGCAGAAAGCTCAATTTGGTCGCCGCCCTTTGAGGTGAGCGGGTAGGTTAAATCCACGGTGCCACTCACGGGGTCGGGCTTGATGCCGCTTTGTCCGAACTCCGATTGTAGGGCTTCGGGGTCGAACTGGTTCATCTGCGCTAGGTCTTGAATGGAGCGCTTAATGTTCTCCATCGAGAAGAGGTCGCCCGGCTTGGTGCGCAGTTCGCGACGAATTACGTTCTCGTAAACGCGGTCGTTGCCCGAGATGCGCACATGGTTGAATGTGGCTTGCTGGCCTTCGCGAATGCGCATCTCTAGGTCGATAGAGTCGCCCACCACGTTCACTTCCACGGGGTCGAGTCGGTAAAACACGTAACCGTTGTTATAGTAGAGGTTGCCCACGGCATCATCGTCGCTGTTGAGGCGCTTGTTCATAAGCGTTTGGTCGTAGACGTCGCCCTTCTTCATTTGCAAGATGCGCTCCAATAGGTCGGAGTTGTAAACGGTGTTGCCCACCCATGATATGTTGCGCACGTAGTATTTCGTGCCTTCGTTTACGTTGAGGTAGATGTTGACGTGCTTTTCGTCTACCGTCTCCACACTGTCTGAAACGATGAGCGCGTCGCGATAGCCCCAAGCGTTAAGCTTCTCCACCATGAGGTCTTTGTCTTCCTTATATTTTTCGGGCAAGAACTTCTTTGAGCGGAACAGGTTAACGAGGCTCTTCTCGTGTGTTTTCTTCATGGCGCGCTTCAGCTTGTTCACGTGCTTGGGGTTGGCGCCAGCAATGAAGATTTTGTTCACCTTAATCTTCTCGTTCTTGTTGATGTTAATGTCCACCAATACGCGGTTATCGCCCGTCACGTCTTCTCTTTGCACGATGTTTACCTCGCAGTTTTTAAAGCCTTTCTCTTCAAAATGCTTCTTGATGTAGTGCTCGGCGCGGTTCACCATGTCGGTGGTGATTTGGTTGCCGGGTTGAAAGCCGATTATCTTCTCGCAATCTTCGCGTTCCGACTTCTTCACACCCGTGTATTTAATGCTCGAGATGCGTGGCTGTGCGGTGAGTTTGATGTGCAAGTAGGCTTTGTTAGCAATGATGCTGTCGGCCACAATTTCCACGTTCGAGAAGATTTTCTGACTCCAGTAGCGACGAATGGCTTCGCTCATGTCGGGCCCCGGAATTTCGTAGGTTTGTCCCACGGTGAGTCCGGAGATGTTGAGCAGGTAGTCGGCATCGTAGCCCTTCATTTCGTCCACTGTCAGCCCGGCTAGTTCGTAGCGTTGGTGGTTGGCGGTGTAGGTGATGATGGGGGTGGATGCGGCTGTGGTTTCGGTCTGTGCTGTGGCGCCCCACGTGTGTAGCGTCAGGGCTAGGAGAATCAGCAGGCGTGAGAGATATTTCATTATCGTGTGTGAGAGAGAGATTCGTGGAGAGTGTGAATGGTTTTCGCTGGGGCTGAGTGGGAAGGTTCGTCTTCCCCTTGTTTTGTATGATTTCTTCTGCGTGCAAGGCTTTTATTTAACCGTTTCGACGAGTTATTCCGCCGTCACTTGTTCGCTTGTTTTGCCGTAGCGTCGTTCGCGGTTTTGGAACCAACTGATGGCTTCGAGCAAGTTTTCTTCGTGGAAATCGGGCCAGAAGGTGTTGCAGAAGTAAAATTCGGTGTAGGCGCACTGCCAGAGCAGGTAGTTGCTCAGTCTCACCTCGCCGCCCGTGCGGATAAGAAGGTCGGGGTCGGGCATAAAGTTAGTGGTGAGATGCTGGCTGATGATGTCCTCGGTGATGTCGCTGGGCTGTAGCGTGCCGGCTTTCACCTCGTTGGCCATTTGTTGCATGGCTTGGGTGATTTCCCAACGTGAGCTATAGCTTAGGGCGATGACCATGGTGAGGCCCGTGTTGACCGAGGTGCGCTGTTGAAGGCCGAGAATGGAGTCTTGCACCACTTGCGGCACGCGGCTCAAGTCGCCAATAATGCGTAGTCGCACGTTGTTGTTCATGAAGAGTTCCTCCTCGAGCGAGGTGAGGATGAGCGACATGAGAGCGGCTACCTCGTCGGCGGGCCGGTTCCAGTTTTCGGTGCTGAAGGTATAGAGAGTCAAGAATTTCACGCCTAGGTTGCTGCAGGCGGTGGTAATTTCGCGCACGGCCACCACGCCTTGTTGGTGTCCCATGCTGCGGTTCATGCCGCGTGCTTTAGCCCATCGTCCGTTGCCGTCCATAATGATGGCAATGTGTGCGGGTATTCTTGAGTGGTCAATTTCCATAATGAGGGAGAATGTGAGGGTTGTGAAGAGTGTGCTCGTCCGCCGAGGCTTTTTTCTATTGCTTACTCAGCTAGCCTATTGTCAGTCCTTGTTGCAAGTGGGGCAACGCGGGTTGAGGTCGTAGGTGAGGGTGAGCGTTAGAGTGGAGTAAACGTCTTTATTGCGGAAGAGTTCGGAAGAGATGCCTAGCGGTGCGTCGAGTCCGTCGAGCTTGTCGCTGAGGCTGAAATGCACGAGCCAGTCGAGGCCTAGGTTGAGGCGTGGCCCCACTTTATATTTCATGCCCACGCCCAAGGGAATGTTGGCGGTGAAGGCTTTTCCGGCTGCGCCGTAGGTGAGGCCGAAGCCCATTTGCAAGTAGGGCACGAGCCGTTTGTAGCCTCGGTAGTCGCGATAGAAGCCGTAGGGCAGGAAGTGGATTTCGTAGAGAGCCGAGAGGTCGTAGATGGCGCTGCTCACCGAGTAGTTTAACCTTTCCTCGCCCGTGGCGTTGGGGTTGGCTGGGATGAAGGATGACAAGTCTTGTGTGCTTCCTTTCATTTGTGCAAAGCTAAACTGCGTTTTCACCGCCATTCGCGGGTTGAGCGGAAAGCGTGCCACGGCGGCGGCCGACAATCCGAGCTGATCTTTCACGTCGGTGAAGTTGAGTGCTGCGCCTATGCCGCCTCCCAGTTCTAGTCGATAGACGTTGTTGTCTACCTTTTGTTGTGCCCATGCAGTGGTGTGGCAGAGCCAAATGGCCAGTAGCACGAAAACTAGGCAAGCCCCACGTTGCTGGGTGGAGCTGCGGAAGGGGCGTAGAGCCTTTTCCCTAGTGTGTGCTGCATGGGGGTGTGGCATATACCTTATATAATAGAGGGGTTCTTATATAATAGAAGTGTCCTTATATAATATAGGTGTGTTTGAGTGGGCGGAGTGGGAAAAACTTATTCCCAGCCCAACTCGTTGATGCGCCCTTTAAACACTTCGCCTGTGCCGCTGCAGATGAGCCAGATGTATTGGTCGGCGTCGACGCAAAGGGCCAGCGAACTGATACCGGCGCTTAGATCGGTGGGAGCGGTGATGCTGCCCGTTTTCCAAGTGCGGCCGTTGTCTTTGCTTGAGTAGAAGTCGGCTAAAGTGCCTTCGGCGGTCAAGCCTGTCAGCACGAGGCCCTCGTCGTAAGCGAAGAGACAGTTGTTTTTCAGCGTGGGACAAGCGTAGGTGCCGAGCTCGGCCGTTTGCGGCAGCAGCATCCAAGGCGAATAGAAGTTGCCTTTCGTGTCGATGTCGCGTCGCCACACGCAAGGCAGTCCTTGCGCATTGGCAGCCACGCAGGTCAACATTTGTGTGTTGCCCACCACGCGCGAACTTTGCAGCGTGCTGCTGAGGTTCTCCGCCGGCAGTTCGCTAGCGTCGGCGTCGGTGGTGCTAGGGGTCCATGTTTCGCCGTCGGCCGAGGCCCACATTTGGTTGTTGGCCACGGCATAGAGACTGTCGTTGCTGCAGCCCACGAGTGCGGTGAACTGCTTGTCGGCAGCATATTCCTCCCACGTGTCGGTGCCAGTGGTTGAGGCCACGAGGTGCCCGGCGGCTAGGGCGAAGAATTGGTTGTTGAAGAGTTGGATGGAGCGCACGTCGATGCTTCCAGCGCTAGGCTGTTCCACTTCGATGGCACTGTTAAACGAGGGTTGGCTCGTGGTGGTTTGCACGAGTTGCGCTTTGCCGTTGGCCAATGAGCCAAACACGTAGAGCGCGCCGTTTGCCTGAATGGCTTTGCTGCTAACGAACGAGGCAATAGGGCTAAGTGCGCCTGCTGCAGCCTTTTCGGTGAGGTTTTGCCAATTGAGCACCCCGCTTTCTTCCTTATGCACGCGAATGTCGACGGTGTAGGTGCGTTTCGACACGCCATCGTAGGCGTAGACGGTCACTTCGCGAGGCACGCTAAAGTCGGTGCTATCGGTGGGCACGAAGGTGGTGTCGTTGCCCGTGGTCAGACTTTTGATGGCCAATGTGCCCGAGCAAACCATGCCGCTGGTGGCAAACACCAGTTTGTCGACCCTTGTGCCGGTGGGCAAGGAGTCGGGGTTATAG
>CAVKKI010000056.1:9312-13201 GCA_963656725.1 Oribacterium sp.
ACTTGGTCGATGGTCATGTTGTAGGCGCCACCCGTCACGGTGTAGGTCACGGTGGTGTCGTTGCCCGTGCTGCTGCTAGTGGTTTTCACGTCGCGTTTCAGCGTGCCAAGGGTCACAGAGGTGATGATAGCGTCGCGCGAGAGGGTGCTGTCGGTTGTGTCGGTTGAGGTGTCGCACGAACCGAGGGCTAGAGCCATTACGAGGGTAAGAACTACCGAAAGTATGGTGTATTGTTTCATTCGTTTTTATTGAGAGTGTGTTGTCCGAGTGAGAGTTTCGGGCCAAACGTTGTGGTTTCCAAGTTGCAAAAATACGTACAATTTATTTATTAAGAGCCTTTTCCGTGTGTTTTATCATGTTTTAAGTTTTAAAAACGTGTGGCAAATGGCGTGTGTGGAATGGGAAAAAGAAACTTTATAGCGAGGAACGAACGCGTTAAATTGCTGAATATGATAGATTTAAACGAGAAAAAAGAAGGAACAACCTATGCCGTTGGGCTAGGTCGCTCCTAAAATGCGTTTCCGATTGATTACTTGTTACTTAATCACCTTTCGTCCGCCAATGATATACACTCCCTTGCCAGGGATGCGGATGCGTCGGCCCGAGAGGTCGTAGAGGTCGTTTCGCTGATTGAGTGTGGTGGGTGTGGGCAGCTCTTCCACACCGTCGATGTAACCCTCCATGCGGCTAACGGGCAAGGTAGCGAGGCTGAACGACTCGATGCTCAAGCATTGCTGACCGGCCATGTTGGCCAAAATGCCCAGACTCACAGTAGTAGGCTCTGTCACTACGAAGAACACCGAGTTGGAGTTAGCTGTGCCCTTGCTGTCCATGGCCTTCACGGCGAGCGCGTCGTTCACCACGTTGTTGGTGGTGGGCAATTCATTGCCTTTGGCAGCCACAAGGTAGCAACCGTCGGCTTGTCCGTCGTAGTCGCCATAGTTGGCCGTGAACACGTAGGCGCCAGCGGGCAGTTCCACTGTTTCATACGCCATGTGGTCGGTCAGGTTGCTTTCAAAGCCATAGTTGCCCGTGGTGATGGTGAGGTAGTTGCCCTTTTGCAAGTCGGCGTGTGCGCCGGTGGGATATTTCGTGGTGTTCACGTTTTGCAGCGTCCAGTCTTTCAGTTCCCAGAAGCGGTTGTCCACGCTCGTGCAGAAAAGGTTGCCCGTGTTTTCAAACGGCGCTTTATAGTTGGTGAGGTATTGTTCGGTCACATCGGTTGCCCCGCCTTCGAAGTTAAGGGCGAACACCCCGCGCGAGTCGCTCCAAGCGTCGCCGTCAGGTCCGAAGCCCGAACGCACACCCGTGTTTTGGTGTGAGGTGGCGTCTTGCACGTTGCCGCTCGACTGGTTAAATTGGTAGTAGAGTTGCAACCCGGCATTTTCGGCGCTAGCCACGGCGGCAGCGTCCATCGGGGCGGTGATGTAGCTGTGAAGGGTGGCGGTGTTGTATTCGCTAAAGGCGGAGTTCCACACGCGGAATTCATCGATCATGCCCGACATCGGAGCGTCGCTCGAACCCAGACTGAAATCGGTGTAGCTGGGCACGGCTGTGTTTTTGCACGAGCCGCGGCTCACGAGTTCCCCGTCGCGATAGAAGCAAACGTAGCCCATGTAGAAGGTCACGGCATAGTGGTGCCACTCGTTGGCTTTAACGAAGCCCTCGGCCGACTTGGCGTAAACGCCGCTCAAGTAGAGGCGCATTTGGCCGTTGGCGTAGGTAACGAGTTGGAAGGTGCCGCGATTTTCGCCAATGCCCAAGCTGGGCGAACTCAGTGAGGTGGGACGCATCCACCAGTCGATGCTGAAGCTCTGCGAGCCTACGGCAATGGGCAGCTGGCTCGTGGTGACTTTCGCAGTGTTTGCGCTAGAGGCAGAGAAGCTGAGGCCCGTTTTGCTGTCGGCGTTGCACACCACTAGGGCGTTGCTTTGCGTGGCTTCACCGCTACCGGCCTCGTTGCTGGCCTTGAGTGTAACGTTGTAGATGCCTGGGGTGGTGGGGGTGAACGAGATGCGTCCGCCTTCGCCCTGAATGGCATTTTGCGAGCTGACGAGTGTCCACACACAGTGGGTGGGATCGTAGAGCGACTGGTCGGTCAGGCTCACGCGCTCGCCCTTCATCACAATGGCGGGCTCCACGTCGAAGGCTGCTTGCGGCGCTACGGCGGCAATGCTTACGTCTTGGCTATGGCTGGCTTTGTGACCTTGTGCGTCGGTGATGGTGAGCGTGACGCGGTAGGTGCCAGCCGAGGCGTAGCTCACGGTCACGTAGGGCGTGTTGGCCTCGGTGAGGTTAGCCCCTTTGAGGGTCCAAAGGTATTGATACCCCTCTTTCTGCTCATTGGCCATGAAGGTGACGCGGCTGCCTGTGGCCACGCTTTCGCGGCTTTGCTTGAAGGTGGCGTTGGGCAGGGGAGCTTCGGCCACGTTAAACTTCAAGGTGTCGGTGTATTCCACATTCTTCGTGTTTGTGGCCACCACGCTCACTACTTGTTCGCCAGTTTGGCTAAAGGTTAGGGTAGGCTGACTGATGGTGAGGTTGCTCACGCCCGCTCCCTTGGCCGTCCACTTCAAACTCTTGATGTTGGTGCTGCCTTGGACGGTGAGGGTGATGGGCTGTCCGGCCACCACGCTTTCGGTGGGGGCAACGATGCTTACTTCGGTGTTGGTGACATAATCTAACGACTTGCCCATGCCCGGCAAGTTTTTGAAGTTAGCGTTGCTAAACGTGGCGTGGTGCTGGCCCGCAGTGTGGTCGTAGAGGCGCGTGGTGCCGTCGGCAAAGGTCATAAAGTCGCCTTTGTAGTAGGCCATAAGGTCGGCGGGCAATAGGCCGTCGGCGTAGCGCGTCATAAGGTCGGCCTTAATTTCGTCGGCCGTGCGTGCCTTTTTCCAAATGCGCAGTTCTTGATAATAAGCGTTTTGGTTGGCCGAGTTGTCGCTCGTGCCATCGAACACGAGGTCGCCCCAGCCGCCCAGTCCACTGTAGGTGGTGGAGGTGATCGAGGCTTTCTTCGTGCCGTTCACATAGGCCGTCATGGTGGCTCCGTCCACCACAAGGGCAATGTGCGACCATTGGTTGGTTTGCAGCGCGCTGGCTGCGTTAAGGCGGTTGTCGCCCAAGTCCCATCCCGCGGTGAATGTGCCGCTAGCATTGGCGTGGAACATAAATTTGCCCCACCCTGGGCCCGCGCTTTGGTTCCAGTCGGTGAGCGAGAGCGGTTTAATCCAAAATTCAATGGTGGCTTTGTCGTATTTGGTGGTGAACACCCCGGGAATGGTGAAGCCGTTGTTGCGCAGTTGCAGGCAAGCGCGCGCTGAGGCTATGGGCACGGTGGCGCTCACTTTGCTCGACTCTTTCTCACCCTCGTAGAGCGCTTGCACGGCATACGTTCCGGTGGCGTCGCTAGGCAACTTGTAGCTAGTGGTTGAGGGGTTGAGATAGGCCACCACACTGTCGGCAGCCCACACCTTGTAGGCTGTGAGTTTTAGGGCCGAAGTGGCGGGAGCCGTCCATTGCAGGGTGCTGTCGGCAATGGCCACGTTGCGCGGAGCTTTCACGCCGCGACCGGGAACGACCACGCTAATCACCGTGCGCTTGCCTTGATTTTTCACCGTAATGCCTTTGGAAGAATCAATGCTGAAGGGCACTTCCATTCCCAATTCGTCTTGCAAATAGTCGATGAGGGAGGCTTCGTAGATGTGGCCCTCGCCCACGGCCGTGCTTTTCGTTTCAATGATGAAAAAGTATTTCACCGCGTTGTTTTGGTCCACCTTCTCGCTCAAGTCAGTCAGGTCGTAGCCAAACTCCATCGGTTCGGTGTGTAGCTTTCCGTCGGCCCAACGTCCCAGCATCGGTATTTCGGGTGCGGGCTGCGTGTTGCCGT
>CAVKKI010000057.1:0-1463 GCA_963656725.1 Oribacterium sp.
CTGTCGTTCTCAATGGTGCCCGTGGCCTTGTCGGCTGCAAAATCCACTGTGATGTCACCATCAAGCACTACGCTCACCGCGTCTTTTTTGTCGGCAATGACGTAGGCAAAAGGCTGTGCGGCTTCGCCGGTGAAGTGGAAGGTTCCGTCGGTCACGGCCACGCTATCGGGCTGTTGGCGTGAACCTAGGTGTTGCAAGTAAACGGTTTTGGTGCCAACGGGAACTTTGCCCGTTACGGTATATTTCTGAGCCATCGCGGGGAGCGATAGTAGGGCACAAAGTGCCAAAAAACTTTTCTTCATTTAGCTTGTATTTTAGAGAGTATTTTGCTTTTCGTGGCGCAAAGTTAATGAATGTCGGGCAAAATGCTTACTTTTGCACTAGAAATATCGTAAATCACACTCGTAAAATAATGGAAAAAAGCGATAGTATAGTAATTATTCCTACTTACAACGAGAAGGAAAACATCGAAAACATCATACGCGCTGTGCTCGGCCTTGAGGAACACGCCTTCCATATTTTGGTTATTGATGACGGCTCGCCCGATGGCACAGCTGACATCGTGAAAGGCTTGATGCAGAGCGAATTCCCGCATGAAGTGCACCTCGTGCAACGCACGGGGAAACTAGGACTTGGCACGGCTTATATTGCCGGCTTTAAATGGGCTCTTGAGCATGGCTATGACTATGTGTTTGAGATGGATGCCGACTTTAGCCACGCTCCCAAAGACCTTCCGCGCCTTTACAACGCTTGCGCTCATGAAGGCTACGACGTGTCGGTTGGCTCACGCTATGTGAGTGGCGTGAATGTGGTGAATTGGCCTATGGGACGTGTGCTTATGAGCTACTATGCTTCAAAATATGTGCGTATGGTTACGGGCGTACCCCTTCACGACACCACGGCCGGATTTGTGTGCTATCGCCGACAAGTGCTCGAACACATCAATCTCGACGCTATCCGCTTCAAGGGCTATGCCTTCCAAATTGAAATGAAGTTTACCGCTTACAAATTGGGCTTCAAAATTAAAGAAGTACCCGTGGTATTCGTCAATCGTGAATTGGGCACTAGCAAAATGAGCGGTGGCATCTTTAGTGAAGCACTCTTTGGCGTGATGCGCTTGCGTTGGGCTGCCATGACGGGACAGATTAAGCCTCGTGCTTAAATTCTTCTTCTGAATTATGCGCCTTTCATAATGGGAGCATGCATTCATCTAAGAAAACAAATACGCACATTGTGTGTGTATATAATAATATAAGGTATGGAAATGGTAAAGGAATAGTTCGTGAACACGCTCGATAGGGGGTGTCGGGAGATTTTTCTTTACCATTTCTCATTTTTAGAATGTAAAAAAAATATGCATTTTCGTATTCAAATAAAGAACGCAACCATCGTAAACGAGGACCGTCAATTTCTGGGTACCTTAATCATTGACGATGACCGCATAGATGAGGTGATTGAAGGGG
>CAVKKI010000057.1:1473-13157 GCA_963656725.1 Oribacterium sp.
ACGGGCTGCTATCTGTTGCCTGGCGTGATTGACGACCACGTGCATTTTCGTGATCCGGGTCTTACGCAAAAGGGCGACTTTTGCTCGGAAAGTCGAGCTGCTGCAGCAGGTGGCGTAACCACCGTGTTCGACATGCCCAACTGCTTGCCACAAACCACCTCGCAAGAGGCTTTTGAAGAGAAATGGCAAATAGCAGCCTCGAAAAGCGTGGTAAACTATGGTCTTTTCTTTGGGGCAACGGCAGGAAATGCTTACGAACTAGGCAAACTTAATCCGCGGAAAGTGGCGGGCATTAAATTGTTTATGGGGGCGTCAACTGGCGGAATGTTAGTGGATAACGAAGTGGCCCTTCGTGCCATCTTCGAAGCCGCTCGTTTGCCTATTATGACTCATTGCGAAAATTCGAAAATCATCAATCGAAATTTAGAGGAAGCTCAAGCAAAGTATGGGGCAGACCCCGACGTTTGTCATCATCCCGAAATTCGCAGTGAGGAGGCTTGTTATCAGTCCACTAGTTTAGCCGTGCGCTTAGCTCGTGAAACGGGGGCGCGTTTGCATGTGGCTCACATATCCACAGCCCGAGAATTAGAGCTATTCCAACCCAACGATTCTCAAATCACCGCTGAGGCGTGCTTGGGCCATCTCTTGTTTTGCGACGAAGATTATGCCCAACTCGGTTCTCGCATCAAGGTGAACCCCTCCATCAAAACCCGTGAAGACCGTGATGCCTTGCGTGCCGCATTAACCTCGGGATTGATTCGCATAATCGGCACCGACCATGCTCCTCATCAAATTTCAGAGAAGGTGGGCGGATGCGTTAGGGCTGCTTCGGGGATGCCCCTAGTGCAGTTCTCGCTCGTGTCGATGCTCGAACTGGTGGATAACGGTGTGCTGACTATTGAACAATTGGTGCGCTTAATGTGTCATAATCCAGCCGATTTGTTGCAGATTGAAGCACGTGGCTATTTGCGTGAAGGCTATAAGGCCGATGTGGTGATGGTTCGGCCGAATGTGCCTTGGACGCTCACCCCCAATCGCATTCAAAGCAGATGCAATTGGAGTCCGCTTGAGGGACATACTTTCCGTTGGCGTGTGGAGCGCACCTTCTGCAACGGCTTCCCCATATTTAATCGTGGACACGTTACCGATGAAAAATTCCGCGGACAGCCTGTTTGCTACGATAGATAGAATGCATATATATGTCTATAGTAGGTCGATTTTAGAATCAATAAATCAAATTCATTAAACGAGAAATTACAATATGAACCTATTATATAAAGCCTATCAGCTATGTATAGCCTTGCCCATTATTCTCGTAGCAACGGGGCTCACGGCATTGGTGACTATTGTGGGGGGGCTGTTTAACGCCCATGTGTTTGGCTACTATCCGGGCAAGTGGTGGTCGCGCCTCATTTGTCGCATGCTGCTTCTTCCTATTCATGTGGAAGGACGTGAGAATATTGACCATCATCAAAGTTACGTGTTTGTGGCCAATCATCAAGGCTCTATGGACATCTTCCTTATCTATGGCTATTTGGGACGTAACTTTAAGTGGATGATGAAGAAAGCTTTGCGCAAAGTTCCCCTCGTGGGCTATGCTTGTGTGAAAGCGGGACATATTTTTGTGGACAAATCAGGCCCCAAAGCTATTAAGGAAACGATTGAAAATGCACGCGCCACCTTGCAAGGCGGCACTTCATTGGTGGTATTCCCCGAAGGGTCTCGCTCGTTTACGGGCCACATGGGCTTCTTTCGTAAGGGAGCTTTCCAACTAGCCGACGATTTGCAACTTCCGGTTGTGCCCGTCACTATCGATGGTTCGTTCGACGTGCTTACTCGTATGGCTGGCGTTAATTTTGTTCATCATCACGCCATGCGCTTGGTTATTCATAAGCCCATTTATCCCACTTCACATAGTCCTGAGGATGTGAAACAGACCATGGAACAAGCTTATCAAGTAATTATGTCAGCTTTGCCCAAAGAGTATCAAGGCTATGTGAAGAACGAAGATCAATAAAAACGCTTTCCCTTTTCGGTCAGTAGGGAATTAGCATTTTTATTTAGCGATAGAGGCTAGAAGAAAGGAATGTGAAGAACAATTTGAAAACATTCCGTTCTACTAGCCTCTAGTTTTGTTGTGCGGTGATTGTCTTTACGATTTACCTTTGTGTCTTAATCTTAACGTTTGTAAGCATAGATATTGCTTAGTTGATATAGCTAAAATGCTCATATTTCACACGAATGTGCACGGAAAAAGTTGTTTTCTTGCTCAAATATTTGGCTGTTGTGCATAGAAGTTGTACTTTTGCCGCCGTTTAGAACAACGAAACCGAAAAATATGAGAAAATCAATCCTGACCGTAGCGCTCGCCTTGGGCGCTGCCACAGTGAGCCAAGCAGGTGGCTATTTAACAAATACCAACCAAAGCGTGAGCTTTTTACGTAATCCAGCACGCGATGGCGTAATCGCCATTGATGGGGCGTATGCCAATCCTGCAGGCTTAGGATTTATGTCCACCGGATGGCACTTAGGCTTCGACTTGCAAAGTGCTTATCAAACCCGAACTGATGAGGCTTCATTCATGCCTTTTGCACTCGGCACGGTGAATGGTGTGCAAAATGAAAATACGGGTTACAAGAAGTTTCAAGGAAAGGCAAAGGCCCCCGTTATTCCTTCATTCGACTTGGCTCGAGTGGGTGAGCGCTGGTTCGCTTCTTTCCATTTTGGCGTGACCGGTGGTGGAGGCAAATGTAACTTCAGCGATGGACTTCCTTCGTTCGAGAGTCAAGTAGCCATGCTCCCCTTGATAGCCGATGTGCTTTCGCCCGGTGCGGTTACAGGCTACACAATGGACACCTATATGCGCGGTCGTCAATATTATTTTGGCGGACAGTTTGGTGTGGGTTACAAAATTCTTCCTCAGCTGAATGTGAGTGTGGGTGGACGAGTAGTTTATGCTCAATGCAACTACTACGGTTATGTGCGCAACATTGGCGTGGTGGTTCAGGGACAGCAAATGCCCGCTACAACTTTCCTCGAGAGCAATAACTTGGGCGAATTTAAACGTCTAGTGGCTGACCGCGAATTAAATTGCGATCAAAGCGGATGGGGCTTCACTCCCATCGTCAGCGTGGATTATAAACTAGGTCGTGTAAATCTAGCCGCTCGTTATGAATTTAAAACGCGTCTTCGTTTGAAGAATCAAGCAGGTGTGAACACTAGTGAATTGGATGAATATGATGATGGAAAGAAAGTGAAGGCCGACATTCCCGCCATTCTAACTTTAGGAGCCAGTTACGAGGTGATTGACGGACTGCATTTGAATGGTGGTTTTCATTACTACTTCGACAAACAAGCTACGCAGCATGCCAATAAACACAACTATCTGAAGAAAGGCGGATGGGAAGTGTTGGCTGGTGCAGAGTATGACATCAATAAGCGTTGGCGCGTGAGTGCGGGATGGCAGACCACTCATTATGGCTTGGGCGAGAATAGTCAATTCATCAGCGATATGAGTTTTGTGACCAATTCAAATTCCGTTGGCGTTGGTGCTCGTTTCCAACTTCGCAAAAAGGTCGCTTTGAATATTGCTTACTTCAAAACGTTCTACAAACACTACGAGCGCACAATTAGCGATTTCTATGGTTTGAATTCAAAGTATTCAGATGTGTTGACTCCCGTGCTTGCTCCCAAGGTACAAGAAATGGTTGCGGGAAAAACGCAAATCGAAACGGCTTTAAGCAATCCCAACTTGCCCGATGCTCAAAAGAGTGCTTATCAACAGAAACTAAATGGATTGAATGCTCAAATCGAAGCTGCCCAGAAAATTATGAGTCCTATTTCAGGACACGAGAATTTCTGCCGTACTAACGATGTGTTTGGTTTAGGCTTGGAGATTGACTTCTAACGTGTTTGGGGTGAATGCCATCTATTTTCCATTGGTAGTTCACCCTAAATCAAAAAACTCTTAATAGATGTAGAGCCAACGACGAACAATTAGGTGGTTTGTCGTTGGCTCTCTATTTTTTGCCCGTCGATGTAGCTATCTTAGCTAGTGCTAAGGGTCGTGCTTTATGGTTTCCTTCTCCTTCTTAAGAATTTTATTCTTCGCAATCTGCATTCAGATAAGCTTGTATACTTTCGGCTAAGTGGCTTAAGGGGAATTGAGCGCAGTCTACGATGATGCCTTGTACTCCGGTCTCAATAAGTGGCATCACTTCGTTGGGTGAAGAAACACCTTGAGCGCAAATGGGGAGGCGAACTTCTTCTTTATTTATTTGCGCTTCTAAATTACGGAAAAAGTCGAGAGTGGTTTCAGAGGTTTGACAATCCTTAGGAGTAGGGGAGCAAACCACATAGTCTACGCTTAATCGTTTCAGTGCTTTCACTTCTTCGAAAGTAGTTGCCTTGGCTCCAATAATATACTCATGCCCCATAAGTTCTCTTACCTCATTAGCCGGTTTATCTAGCTGATTGAGAAACACACCGTCGGCTTGCAAATTCTTAACTAGTTCGGGACGATCTTCAATCACCAATGTGGCGCTCTGCTCATGGCATTGGGCAAGAAGTTGTTTCGCTAGTGGGGTAATTTCCTCGTCGGTGGCTTCCTCAATGCATAAGTGAATCCATTTGCAGCCTCCCTTCAAGGCTTCGGTTGCCCATTGGCTGTTGTAATTGCTGAGGGTAGATTTGAGAATGAGTTGCGTGGGTATCATGTGAAGTAAGTGAACTTGCGATTAGATTTCTTCAATAGCAAATTTCTCAGGGTGTTTTCCTTGAAATTGTTTGTAATAGTTCATAATCTTGCGCATATCGCTATCAACGTTCCCCGTCGGGATAATCGTTTCTCGACACACGATGCGCTTGTTGGGGTAGTCGATGGCATAGAGCAAAATGGGGAGCTGGGCTTTTAGTGCGATATAATAGAAACCGCGCTTCCATTGTCGAGCCAATGAACGTGTTCCCTCTGGAGTAACGGCTAGAGAAAATTTCTCAGCGGCTTTTGCTTTTTGCGCTAAGGCATCCGTTAAACTTGTGTGCTTGCTACGCTCTACAGGTATCCCTCCTAATCGACGAAAAAGGGAACCTAAAGGCCCAACGAACCATTCCTTCTTCATTAAGAAATTAGAAGTTAAACCCATTGATGTGTAGTAGAGCTCGCCTATAATAAAGTCCCAATTGCTTGTGTGAGGGGCTATGCAAAGAATGCATTTTGGGGGGGTATCTTGATCCACTTCCACCTTCCATCGCATCCATTTAAGCAAAATTTTGCGGCTTAATTTTTGTAACATGTTAAGCTTCTAGAATAGGAATGTGCGAGTGTATTCGTTTTCGCTCCTTCTCTCTTGAGAGAAACTAACGGCAAACGAATGCACTCGCACATTTAGTGGTACTTAGGCCTTAACGATACGCTCACTAAGGTTGTTTACCTTTTCGGTAAATTCTTGCTTAAACTTGCGGTAGAACACGCGCTCCGAACCTTTTTCTGTGTGGCTTATCCTGGCAACGAAGTCGGTGTGAAGAGCAATAACCTCTTTCATCAGTTCGTCAAGAGTAGCTTGGTCAGCTTGTTGGCACATGCTGAGTGCAACACAATCGGCAAAAAGATCGCCTGTAATCATTTTGATGCTCTTTTTGAGCCTTTTTCGACTAGCCATAATGTCTGTTTTGATTATTAAATGTGTCCTTTTAAAACGAATTCCTTCAAGGGGAGGGAGTGTTGTTCGCTTAGAGGACGATTTTTATTCTATTGTTGAATTATTTCGAGGCCTTTTAGAATAGCCTGTTCGTTCATAGGGAGTAGGTTGTGATGGCGTTCGGGCAAGGTCTTTCTAAGCGCCTTCATCACACTTTCGATAGACACGATAGGGTGTACTTTCAAGAAGCCACCGAGAATAAACATATTGAAGCATTTCATCATGGATAGGTTGGCCGCAGTTTCCATGGCCGGAATGTGCCAACTAGTGATGTCGTTTCGAGTGGGCTTATCGATAATGCCAAAACTATCGTAGATGAGAGTGCCTCCTTCCTTTACTTTGGGTTGGAATTTATCGAGCGAAGGTTGGTTGAGCAGGATGGCCGTGTCGTAGGAACTAAGAATGGGGGAGGAGATGGCTTCATCGCTAATGATAACCGTAACGTTGGCCGTTCCACCGCGTTGCTCGGGGCCGTAGGCAGGCATCCAAGTCACTTCTTTTCCTTCCATCAAGGCGGCATAGGCTAAAATCTTTCCCATAGAAAGCACCCCCTGTCCGCCAAAGCCTGATATGATAATTTCTTGTTTCATGAGTTTGTGCTTATTTATCCTTCAAGTCGCCGATGTGGTAAAAGTCGAACATATGTTCTTCCATCCATTCATTGGCTTTTACGGGAGAGAGTTTCCAACCTGAAGAGCAGGTAGAAACGATTTCAATGAGATTAGAGCCTTTTCCTTGCATAGAGTTTTCAAATGCGTGTCGTATGGCTTTCTTGGCTTTCCGAATGGCTGCCACGCTATGCACGCTTTGGCGTGTAACATAGGCCGTCCCTTCAAGATTTGCAGCAAGGTCTGTAAGGTTCAAAGGGTAACCATGTAGTTTGGGGTCGCGACCATAGGGGCATGTCACGGTTTTCATTCCCACAAGAGTGGTAGGAGCCATTTGTCCGCCTGTCATTCCGTAAATGGCGTTATTAATGAAAATCATTGTGATGTTTTCGCCACGGTTGAGGGCGTGGATAGATTCTGCCGTTCCGATGCAAGCAAGGTCGCCATCTCCTTGGTAGGTGAACACCAAACGGTCAGGCCACAAGCGTTTGCAAGCGGTGGCTAAGGCTGGTGCGCGTCCGTGAGCTGCTTCTTGCCAGTCGATGTCGATGTATCGGTAGGCAAACACGGCGCATCCCACAGGACTCACTCCGATTGTTTTTTCTTCCATACCCATTTCAGCTATCACCTCTGCCACGAGTTTGTGAACTACGCCATGTGAGCAACCTGGGCAGTAGTGCATATCGATGTCATTCAGAAGTGTTGGCTTCTGATAAACCAAGTTTTCAGGTTTAATTATATCTTCTCTTGTCATGAGTTTCTTGAAAAGTAGAATGTGTTGTGCGTGGGGAGGATGCGTGAATAGTTACGCTTATTGAATTCTGTTGCGTGTGTGTCATCCGAAAGATAGGGGGGAAGACTTGTGCGTTGTAATCTCCCTACGCAAGAAGTTACTTTTTGATACCTGGCATACGAAGCATTACCTCGACCATTTTTATGATTACGGCGAAAAGTCCCACTGCGTACCACACCATGGCTCTTTCTTTGTTCATCACAATGCCGAGCATAGCGATGAGGGCTACAAGCATGAATAGCGCATTGAGAATGTTGCGGATGAAAAGATTGCGTGTCATGCGTTGCTTGCGACGCAGTTGCTTCTTTTCTTGCAATTTTTTCAGCAATTCATCCTCGGGGCTATTTGCCAAGTGGGTGTTGTTAGGGATATGAGAACCGTTATGCATCATTTCGATAGTCTGGTAATGTAGGGTGAGGCTTACTTTTGTAGGCCACGCAGGGCACTAATAATTTCGTCGGGGTCGGGAACGATGCCGCCTAGTCGGCCGTAGTGTTCTACCGGAATTCGACCTTCTACGGCATAGCGTACATCATACACCATTTGTCCCGCATTAATTTCTACCACAAGGATGCCTTTCACTCTTTGTGCCATTTCTTTGATTTCTTTTTCGGGGAATGGCCATAGAGTGATGGGACGGAATAAGCCCACTTTCAGTCCTTGCTTACGAGCGATCTCCATTGCTTTTTGGGAAATTCGAGCTGCAGAACCAAAGGCCACAATCACATAGTCGGCATCTTCTGTTTGCAACGTTTCGTATCGAACCTCCTTATCTTTAATTTCTTGATATTTTTGCTGTAGGTGCAGATTCTTCTGCTCCATTTTATAAGGGTCGAGTTCAAGTGAGGTTACCACATTGGGTTGTCGACTTTTCAACTTATGGCCATTGCTAGCCCAAGGGCATTCTTGAGCAATTTCTTCTTCAGTGCGTCGAGCTCTAAATGGGGGAAGAACAACCTTTTCCATCATTTGTCCGATAACACCGTCGGAAAGAATCATTACAGGGTTGCGATAGCGGAAGGCCAAGGTGAAAGAAAGGTCAACGAAATCGGCCATTTCTTGCACAGAGGCTGGAGCAAGCACAACCACATTGTAGTCTCCGTTGCCACCTCCTCGGGTTGCTTGGTTATAGTCGCTTTGTGAGGGTTGAATGGTTCCTAAACCAGGACCACCGCGTTGAACGTTCACAATAAGTCCAGGCACTTCTGCTCCAGCCATATAGCTTATGCCTTCTTGCATTAGTGCTACGCCAGGTGAGGAGGATGAGGTCATGACGCGCTTTCCGCTGCCTCCACCTCCGTAAATCATATTAATGGCAGCCACTTCACTTTCTGCCTGCAAAACCACCATGCCAGTAGTTTCCCAAGGCTTAAGTTCGGCTAATGTTTCCAACACCTCGCTCTGAGGGGTGATGGGGTAGCCAAAGTATCCATCGCAACCACAACGAATGGCAGCATGGGCAATGGCCTCGTTTCCTTTTAGAAGTAGTACTTCGTTATCTTCTTTCATAGAAGTGTTTTTAAAGGATTCAGAGGAAGGGGAGGGGCAAAGGCTAAACAGAAATAAGTGTTTAGATTTTGCTTTCCGCAATCCTTTGTTTCTTTATTCTTCTTTTTTTCGATAAACACTTATGCATCCATCCGGACACACAATGGCACATGAAGCGCACCCTATGCAGGTGTCTGCTATTTCCTTGCAGAAAGCATATCCTTTATGGTTGACCTCTTTCTTTGTAAGAGCTAGTGTTTGGGTGGGGCAAGCAACGATGCAAAGTCCGCATCCTTTGCATCGATTGGTGTCGATGACAAGTGCTCCTTTTATTTTGCTCATGGTTGATGTGTTAATCACTGATTGTACATGTCCTTGTTGTAAAACGCCATAATGTCGTTGAGCATCAGCAAGCATTCTTTGGCTGGGCCATCGGGTTCCATTTCTTCTGCTTTTAAAAAGCACGAAATGGCTTCTCCCCAGTTTGAGCGTTTCATTTGCAACTTTCCCTCGAGGTAGAATAATTGCGCTGAGAGGTTGTGACGACTTTTCTCCATGTCAATTTCTTCTTGCGCTAGGTCCAATTCTCCTGCATTTAATGCATTGAGTATGTGTGGCAAACTATTCTCTTCGTGCATATTTAGGGGCTAGTTGTAAAGCAAAGTTACGTTTTATTCCTTGAAATAGTCAGTAAATCTCCTTTTTTTAGGGAAACTTAACTTGCTATTTGTTTATTCGTTAGGGCGAATAAAGTCTTTTGTTACGTTATTGGGTTGCTTCAAGAATGGAAGAAATGCCTTGCTCGCGATGGCAAATGTGCACTTCAATGCCAAACTTTTGGTGCAGATGCTCGGCTAGATGCTGAGCCGAGTAGACGCTTCGATGACGTCCGCCTGTGCAACCAAAACTAAACATTAGGTTGGTAAACCCCCGCTCAATGTATCGTGCTACGTGGGCATCGGCCAGTTTATAGACCGAGTCTAAGAAGGTGAGAATCTCTCCATCTTCTTCCAAAAATTGAATGACGGGGGCATCTAGTCCGGTCAGAGGCTTGTATTGGTCGTAGCGTCCAGGGTTATGCGTGCTTCTGCAGTCAAAAACGTAGCCACCTCCGTTTCCGCTAGTGTCTTCTGGTATGCCTTTCTTATAGCTAAAACTGAAAATACGCACTACGAGAGGCCCTTGCCCATCGTATTTCGATTGCGACATCTTTCCGTGCTTTTCTGCAACGTTTGGAGCGAATTGGGGTAATTTCACCAATTGCAGAAGTGTGTTGTAAAGATAGGGATAGTTTTTTGCTATTGACTCGCTAAGGGTTTGCCGAAGGTTTTCGATAGCAAGGGGAATGCTGTTTAGAAAGTATTTCTTGCGTTCGAAATAGCCTCGCAATCCGTAAGCGCCTAACACTTGTAAGGTACGGAAAAGCACGAATAGATGCAAGCGCTCATAGAAACGCTCTATGTTGAGATTGGGGAGCAAGGTGCGTAGCTCTTTTAAGTATTCGCTAATTACCTCTTCGCGCAAAGCTTGCGGATAGCGAGCTGAAGCTTGCCACAAGAAGGACACTACATCGTATTGAAGTGGCCCACGCATTCCGCCTTGAAAGTCGATGAAGTGAGGCTCATTCTCGTTGCATAATAGAATGTTGCGAGCTTGAAAGTCGCGATAGAGAAAAAATTGCCTTTCTTCCTCCGTGCCCATTAGGTCGGTGGCTAGACGTTGAAAATCTTCTTCCAACGCAATCTCATCGAAGGGCAAATCGGTTGTTTTTAGAAAACTATATTTAAAATAGTTTAGGTCGAACATCGCAGCTTGATGGTCGAACTGAATGGGAGAAAGGCATTGCTTGTAATCTAACCCCTCGGTTCCTACCACTTGGATGTGGGCCAATAGTCGGATGGTTTTTACGAGTAGAGCTTTGTCTTGTTCGCTATAGTTGAATTCGTTTTTTCGTGCAGTGGATAATGCTTCGTAGAGCGATTGGTTTCCTAAGTCTTGTTGCAGGTAGCAGCTAGCGTCTTTGCTAACGGCGTAAATTTCGGGCATGGGTAGTCCTTTCTCGCAGAAATGTTTAGCCAAATAGATGAAGCATTCATTTTCGCGAACAGAGGTGCCAATTACGCCGATGACGCTTTGCTCTGCGTTAGCGTACATGCGCACATATTGCCTGTTGCTTCCTGCTTGCGGCAACGTTTCTACTTTAAAAGGGGCTTTCCCTTTCCATTCCTTATATAATGCGAGCAGATTTTTCATTTATCGTTTTTTGTGGATGGGGGAGAGTTCCTAAACGGCTACGAACAGGCCCTCTTCCTATTGATTTTATGAGTGAATGGCTGCGTTTTGCGGCGCCCTCTTATTAATCTTTTCTATACCAAATGCTAAGCACTTTGCGGCGGATGGCAATGATGTTGATAATGGACACTACCACAAAAATTCCGCCTCCCACAGCCAAGGCTGGAACGAGACTTTCGCTCTTGAGCGATGGGAATATGAGGGAGATGACGTGCATGTAGTAGTTGCGCACAACGAGCAGCAACACAAAGGCTATGACGAGCGTGAGCGCGTTCATGCAAAGAGTGAGCACTTGATAAGGACGGCTTACTCTGTTCGGACTATACCCAATAAGAAGCAAATTCTCTAATTTCTGCGTATTCTTTTGCACGAGCAAATAGATGCTGAGCATTAAAATGTAGAATGAAAGGATGCTTACGAGCAGTCCTACCAACAGCACCATGCCCACCACTACCTTTAAGAAATAAGTGGTTTTTCCAGCATCGAGCTTGTTGTCCTCCACATCGTAGCCTTTTTGCTGCATGTATTGTGCAATGCTAGCATCGGTGGGGTTATACACTTCCAAAATAATGCGCGAGGGGTCTTCTGTCTTTCCAGGCTCGTAGGTGGTGTTGCTCCAGTTAATGAAACTTTCGGGCACAAGAATGGTGTTTAGTCGACTAGAGAAACCCAACACTTTTCCCTTAAATTGCGCATGCTGCCCGTTGGCGTTGATGAAGATGTGCATGTCAATCATGCCCACAAGTCCGTCGCTTACTTTAGGCAGATTCCTACTTTGAGCAAATCCAAAGTTGTAGAGTGCAATGT
>CAVKKI010000058.1:0-13041 GCA_963656725.1 Oribacterium sp.
TTGCTTGCCCTGGGCTAGGTGCATACATTGGGCTTTCAGCCCGTCCTTAAGGGTGGTTCTATAAATCACCACCCTTAAATGAGGGTGCCGCTCAACACTTACTGTTTTTTCCCATAAGCAGCAGCATAAGCCAAAGAGCGAGCCATAGTTTCGTTATTGGCCACAACATCGTAGGCACGTGCAAAGGTAGTGAGATAAACGAGCGTTTCCACTTTGGGTTGTTTGAATGAAGGTGTAGAATGGGGCATAGGCGTTGTAATGATTTAAATGAGAGAAGAAACTGTGCGTAACCACAAATATTCAAGAGAGAACATAAGCCAACGCACAAAACCGCTTCTACCTTAATAACGTAACAAACGCCTTTTTATTGTAATCTACAACATTTTTTGCTGCTGTGCCATTTTTCGCATATTGAGCACGGCATAGCGCATGCGCCCAAGGGCCGTGTTGATGCTAATGTTTAGTTTCTCCGCAATTTCCTTAAAACTCAAATCTTGATAAAAACGCATCATCACCATATCTCTCTGCTCATCGGGCAACTGATGCATTAAACTCTGAGCAAAGTTGAGTTGTTGTTCATAATCGGACTCTGATCCTTGCACATACCACTGCTCCACATCGTTCCATTGCCCCTCTTCGCCATCCTTATAAACCCAATTATTGGGACGCTCTGAACGAAAAAAATCGATGGTTTGATTATGAGCAATGCGCGTAAGCCAAGCGTAAAAACGGCCGTCGCCCGTGTAACGACCTTGGCGAATATACATCACCGCCTTAATGAAGGTTTCTTGAAACAAATCGTCGGCAAGATCTTCGTTCTTGGCCAAAATGAGAAGATAGGAATAGAGTCTATCTTTATGACGCAACAAAAGCTCGTCAAAAGCTTCGTTTTGACCAGCATAGAAAAACTTTACCAACTCATCGTCGGAAAAAGACGTATAGTTCATCATTACTTATTTCATTTTGAATAAAAGTAATGCTGTTTCGATAGGCGATTGGTTTTATTGTTTCATCGGCAAATATATAGGTTTTCGTTGGAAAGACAAAGCAATTTGTACAATATTTCGTAATTTCGCACGTTTCCTTTCAATTATAAACCGCTCTTAGGTGAATTAGTTGTGAAGTAAGCACACTCAATTGTTGTGAAGTAAACACACTCACCCAAGAAAAGCGACGAGCCCCATTGAGCAAATTTCTCAATCGTTTTTCAAGTCATCGTCCATCGGTCGGTGTACGAGCGTACAACGGTCGGTGTACGATCGTATCTCGGTCGGTGTACGATCGTCCATCGGTCGGTGTACGGTTCTCTGATTCACCTTTCAAACAAATTCTCAACGCTTTGTGACAAATTATCTGTCGTGCCTTTTAAAACGAAACTGAAATGAGCACACCGTTCTTTCATTCAAGGATGGTTCTATAAATGCAAACTCGCACATTCTCCTTATCTACGCATCTCGCAAATATGGTTCAAAATATTCCTCCCCTACCCTACCTTCCATACACCCAATTTTTGAAGAAATACTTTCCGCACCGAATGCAGAAGTTGCCCGTTGATGCCGGATGTGGTTGTCCGGTACGTGACGGGAGTAAAGGACGAGGTGGATGTGCCTTTTGCAACGCAATTAGTTTTGCTCCCCCTTGTAGCAAAAATTCCACCGACATTGTGAAGCAACTAGAGGCAGGAAAAAAATTTTTCGCCCACAAAAACAAAACGGCCGAAGAGGTGGGCTTTCTTGCTTACTTTCAAAGCGGCACAAACACCTATCCGCCTGTAAAGCAAATGCGGCCACTCATTGAGGCAGCACTGAGTGTAGAGAAAGTGAAGGGTGTGGTGCTAGCCACCCGTCCCGACTGCCTTACGGAGAATTGGCTCAATTATCTAAAGGAACTAAAACGTCGCACTTTCGTGATGATAGAGTTGGGTGTGGAGTCGGTAAACGATGAAGTACTCTTACGAATGGGACGCGGGCACACCCTAAACGATGTAAAAGAGGCCGTGGCGAAACTACAGGAAATTGACATCCCAATTTGCGCGCACCTCATCATTGGTCTGCCCAGTGAAATTGAAGACGCCCCCATCCGCCAAGCAAAATGCATGAATGAGCTAGGAGTAGATGTGGTAAAGTTGCATCAACTGCAAATTTTGAAAGGCTCCCGATTGGCCGCTAGCTATGCGCAGCATCCCGAACAAGTGCATCCGCTCACACTCGAAGAATATAGCCAAAAGGCAGCGGCTTTCGTTCGCGCTCTTCGACGCGACATCGCCATTGAGCGTTTCGTTTCGCAATCGCCAGCCTCACAACTCATCGCACCAAAGTGGGGCGTAAAAAACGACGCTGTAACACTCGGCATTTTGCAAGAAATAGAGAGAACAACGGCCCCCAGCCAAACAGAGCAAAAAAGCAAGAACCATCAATAAAAAATGCGGAACGTGCAACGAACATTATTTTTTTGCTAACTTTGCACATGTGGCTACAGCATTTTCTTGCCGTAGCGAGCACAACGCAACCCCTACATAAGTATGACCCTATCCGACTTTTTCAAAAAAATATTCAGCCGAGTGCTGATGGGCAATTGCTTGGGTGTCATCATCGTCACCATTCTGTTGGGCTTAGCCTCTATGCTCTTCATCCACTTCTACACCCGACACGGGGAAGAGGTGGTAGTGCCCAACATCTGCGGCATTGATCAAAGTGTGGCGCAGAAAAAACTTGAGGCATTAGGACTAAGAATGGAGGTGAACGACACGGGCTACGTGTATAACGCTGCCCCATTCTCCGTGCTACAACAAAACATCAAGCCTGGCGATAAAGTAAAGCCCGGACGCATCATTCTCATCACCATCAATGCCGACGGCCCCCGACAAATAGCCTTGCCCGACATCGCCGACAACTGCTCTCGACGCGAGGCGGAGGACAAACTGCGCATTCTCGGTTTCAAACTCGCCGCTACTGAGTATATCGTGGGCGACCCCGACTGGGTGTATGAAGTGAAAGTGAATGGAAAAACCATTACCGCAGGTACGAAAATTTCAATCAATACCCCCATTACCCTTGTGGTGGGTTCGGGTGGCGTGACAGACGAATACAACGGCAACGACAGCATTGACTACCTCATCAACGCCCCCGAAGAAGAGGAAGATGCGAATGAAATAACCGAAGAAAGCGGAGAATAACAAACCTCAACGTTTTGGAAAGCAAACAACACCTATATAATAATAGCGAGGACTCGACAGAAAACGATGAAATCCTCTTCGACGAAAACCTCAACGCGTCTACACTCGGCCCAACTGAAATGGACGAAGATTTAGAAGACGATGAGGAGGGCGAAGAAGCGGCTGCACTCTACGAGCACTACCGCGTGGTGGCCGACAAAGGGCAACAGTTGCTAAGAGTGGATAAATTCTTGCTCGACCATCTAAAAGACACCTCGCGCAACCGCATACAAGCCGCAGCAAAAGCAGGCTTCATCCACGTTAACGATCAGCCCGTAAAGAGCAACTACCGGGTAAAACCGTTCGACGTGGTGACGCTTCTGCTCGACCGTCCACGCTACGAAAACAAAATCGAAGCCGAAAACATTCCACTCGACATTGTTTATGAGGACAGCGAACTGTTAGTGGTGAACAAGCCCGCCGGACTAGTGGTACACCCTGGGTGCGGAAACTACACCGGCACGCTCGTCAACGCCATTGCTTGGCATTTGAAAGACGACCCGAAATATGACCCCAACGACCCTTCCGTGGGTTTGGTGCACCGCATCGACAAAGACACCTCGGGCCTGTTGGTGGTGGCGAAAACACCCGATGCGAAAACGAAGCTCGGATTGCAGTTTTTCAACAAAACCACCCGTCGACGCTACAATGCCTTGGTGTGGGGCAACTTTCAAGAAGACGAGGGACGCATTGAAGGAAACATTGCACGCAACCCTCGCGACCGCATGCAAATGGCCGTGTTCGACCCTCAGTTGGGCATCGGGAAACATGCCGTCACCCACTATAAAGTGTTGAAACGCTACGGCTACGTCACCTTGGTGGAGTGCATTTTGGAAACAGGCCGCACGCACCAAATTCGTGTGCACATGAAGCACATTGGCCACCCGCTCTTCAACGACGAGCGCTATGGCGGCGACCAAATTTTGCGAGGCACTCAAAGCAGCACCTACAACAGTTTCATTCGCAACTGCTTCGCCGTGTGCCCAAGGCAAGTGCTCCATGCCCGCACGCTCGGTTTCCAACACCCCAAAACGGGAAAGGAGATGGACTTCACCACCGAACTGCCCGACGACATCGTGGCATTGTTGGCCAAATGGGACAAATTAATTAAAAATTAAAACTCTTCCTTCAAAAAAAGAGATTACACTTTCAAAAGAAGACATACACATTATTATATAAAGTAATGAAACGTACAATAGCCATTGTTGCCGGAGGCGACTCCTCCGAGCACGACGTATCTCTGCGCTCAGCAGAAGGCATTATGTCCTTCATGGACAAAGAAAAATACAACTGCTATGTTGTGGAAATCAAGCAAGACGACTGGAAGGTAGCCTACAACGATGAATACTACCCCATCCAACGCGAAGATTTCTCATTTACCGCCCCCGACGGACACCACACATTCGATTTCGCTTACATCACCATACACGGCACTCCTGGCGAGAACGGCATTCTGCAAGGCTACTTTGACTTGATCGATATGCCCTACTCCACCAGCAACTTGCTTGTTGAGTCGCTCACCTTCAACAAGTTTGCGCTCAACAACTTCCTTCGTTCCTTCCCCGAAATTAACGTGTCAGACTCTGTGCTCGTTCGCAAAGGCGACGATCTCACTGCCGAAAAGGAACAAGCCCTTGCCGAGCGCTTAGGCATTCCTTGCTTTGTGAAGCCCAACGCGGGCGGCTCAAGTTTTGGTGTAACGAAAGTGAAGAAAGCCGATGCCCTACGCGCTGCCATCGAGAAAGCCATGATGGAAAGCGACGAGGTGATGGTGGAAAAAATGATGAGCGGCACGGAAATCACTTGCGGATGCTTCAAACGACTGAATGGCGAAGTTTGCACCTTCCCCATCACCGAAGTAGTAACCTCGCAAGAGTTTTTCGACTACGATGCAAAATACAATGGCAAAGTGAGCGAAATCACCCCCGCCCGCATTGCTCACGAAACAGCCCAACGGGTTAGCGAAATGACGCAACACATCTACAAAGTGCTTGGCTGCTACGGCATCATCCGCATCGACTACATCCTTTCGGGCGAAAAAGGCAACGAACAAATCAACTTGCTCGAAATCAACACCACTCCGGGCATGACGTCCACAAGCTTCATTCCGCAACAAGTGGCTGCCTCAGGGCTCGACATCAAAGATGTGTTGAGCGAAATTATTGAGGGGAAACTAGCCTAACGGAAAGAATTTCTCCATCAAAAATGCTGATCAAATTCGGCGCTCATAGCCAAAAAAGAAAAGGCTTTTCGCTCTCCATCTTTTAACCATTCTTTTTTATGAACATTCACGATTTTGACGCTATACGTCCCTTGCTGCCCGAAGAAATTCCAGCAGCCATTGACGAATTGTTTGCCGACGAACAGTTCTGCCTCATTGTGCAGAATTTCTTCAAAGACATTCCATTAGACGCGCTGAAGGCAAAGGCAAAGCAATGCACCAACAACCTTGAGTTTCAGAAGCTATTGCTCTATCCGCTCATCAAGCAGTTGGCTAGCAATTGCGCCCAGTCGCTCACGCTCGATGCCACGGCCATTGCGCCCGAAAAGCGCACCCAGCCCTACACCTTCGTGTCAAACCACCGCGACATCGTGCTCGACTCGGCCTTCCTCGACGTGTTGCTGATTGAAAATCAATTTGGCAACACCATTGAAATTGCCATTGGCGACAACCTGCTCATCTATCCTTGGATTAAAACGTTGGTAAGGCTCAACAAATCGTTCATCGTGCAGCGTTCACTCAGCATGCGTGAAATGCTTCTATCGAGCAAGCGCATGAGTGAATATATGCACTACGCCGTGAGCGAAAAGCACGAAGGCATTTGGATTGCCCAACGCGAAGGACGAGCCAAAGACTCGAACGACCGCACCCAAGAGTCTATTCTCAAAATGATGGCGATGGGAGGCGAAGGCACCGCACTCGACCGCTTGAAAGCGCTCAACATTGTGCCACTGAGCATCTCCTACGAATGCGACCCTTGCGACTTCTTAAAAGCCAAAGAGTTTCAGCAGAAGCGCGATGATGCCCAATTTAAGAAGAGTCGTCAAGACGACTTAACGAATATGCAGACAGGCATTTTCGGCCAAAAAGGCAAAGTGGTTTATCGCATGGGGGCGCCTATCAACACGTGGATTGACGAATGCGCCGAGTTGCCCAAAGGCGAATTTTTCAAAGCCATTGCGCAACGCATGGATAAAGACATTCACCGCGGATACGAACTCTTTGCAAGCAACTTCGTGGCGCTCGATTTGCTTAACGGCAACAGCGAGCAAAGCACGCACTACAGCGAGGAAGAGAAGCAAGCCTTCTGTCAGTACTTGCAGCAACGCCTTTCGCTCATCGACCTCCCCAACAAAGACGAAGCCTTCTTGCGCGAACGCTTGCTCACCATGTATGCCAACCCGCTCATCAATCATTTAGCAGCCCTTCATTGACCCCCTTTCTTCATGAGCAAATTTTTTCCTTTTCTGCTTTCAGCGCTACTGTTTTCGGCCTGTACGGACGACGAAACGCCCCAGCCAGCCTATCAGTTGGCCTTGGCCGACTTGACCACTAACGCAAGCGGACAAGCCACCCAACTGGGGCTAGACGATGGGAGTCAGCCCTCATTGGCTCAACCCATTAGCGGATTGAAAAGCGACACCACCTACCGCATTCAAGCGCTTTACACGCTCAACGGCAATCAAGCCACGCTAAAGGATTACGCTCAAATTTTATCCTTTCAGCCACTGAAAGCGAAGCCCTCGCATGCGAAAACAGACGCTTTGAGCGTGGTGGCTTGTTGGAAAGGGAAAAACTACATCAATCTGCAATTCAGCTTGAAAGGCTCGGCCACGGGCGTGCACTATCTTGGGGCCTATGTGAAGGACACCCTTGTTCACGCCAACGGCACAACCACCCAGCAAATTCAATTGATGCATGACCAAAATAACGACCCGCTCTATTTCAACCGGAGCAGCTACTTATCCGTTTCGCTGGGTGAGAAAACCACCACCACTTGCGACTCGATACGCATTTTCATCAACACATTCGACGGAGAGAAAAGCTACACTTTTGCACGATAACACACCTTATATTATATAAGGCGTAATGCGCGCACGCTATGTAGCCCTCACCTCCCCAACCAAACTAAACATGATTTCTTTTCATCCGCTAACGCTCGCCGACAAAGATTTCATACAAAGCCATCTATTCGAAACTGATTATCGCAACTGCGACTACTGTTTCATGAACCTCATCAGTTGGCGCTTTCTCTACCAAACCGAGGTGGCCAACCACCACGACCACCTCATCATTCGCTTCAAAGCGAACGGACACAACGCCTACCTTCCCCCCGTGGGTGTGGGCCATGATGCCGAAGTTATTCAAAGTCTCGTTGACGACGCCCAACAAATGGGAGAACCCTTCTTAATGTTAGGCGTGTGCGAGAAGGCTTTCGCACTGATTAACGAAGCGCTGCCGGGCTATTTCTACGCCACAGCCAACCGCGATTACTCCGACTACATCTACTCCCGACAAGCGTTGTCCACTTTTTCGGGGAAGAAGCTGCAAGCCAAACGCAACTTCGTTAACCGCTTCATCAAAGAGCACCCCGACTACCACTTCGAGCCGCTCAGCCCGAAACATTTCGACGACTGCCTCAAGTTGTATGAACTGTGGGAGAACAACAAGGAGGAACCCGCTAGCGCGAACAAACTCTACAACAACGAAACCGAAACCCATTCGCTTCGCAACGTCTTTCAACATTGGGAGCAACTGGGCGGAATGGGCGGCGTGCTCTACGTGGACAACCAAATTGTGGCCTTCACTTATGGTGCCCCCATCAACCACTACACCTTCGACGTTTGCACCGAAAAAGCCGACACTCGTTTCACAGGAGCTTTCGCCACCATCAACCGCGAGTTTGTGAAACAACTGCCCGAGCAATTCACCCTCATCAATCGCGAAGAAGACCTGGGCATTGCGGGCCTCAGGCAGTCGAAACTCTCCTACCACCCCGAACAAATCTTACACAAATACACCGTGATGACCAAGCACCCGCTTGGATAAATCATCTCCACCAAAGAAAATCTTACACAACATGCTTCTAACACCCGAAGAAATAAAAAAACAAACGCGCTCACTCTGGCGCACCTGCTTTCACGACTCCGAGGAGTTTATGGACATTTATTTTGCCGATAAATACACCAACGACAACAACCTCTGCATCCGCCACGACGGCAAAGTGGTTTCGGCCATGCAGTTGCTGCCCTACCGCTTCACCTTCTACGGTTCGGTGCTTTACGCTGGCTATATCTCGGGCCTGGCCACCCTGCCCAAATTCCGCTGTCGTGGCTACGCCTCCAACCTCATCCACGAGGCTCATCGCCGACTCTTTAAGCAAGGCGCCACGCTGAGTTTTCTCATTCCGGGCGAAGAGAATCTTAGAAAATATTACGAAAAGCCCCAACACGGCGCTTTTTGGACGGCCGTCTACCGACAAAACTTGCCGCTCGATGTGACCAACGATGGCGATTTCAGTAAGATAGAGGTGACTCGTCCCGACGAATGGCCTAACGAACTCTATGTGTTCTATCACCGCCTCACCTCGGAACTTCCCTTCATGATGCACCCCTCAGAGAACGACTTCTATGCCGCTCTTGAGGCTGCCGACTTGCAAGACGGCTACGTGCTAGTGGCTCGCCGCAAGCGCCGCATCGTAGGTATCTGTTTAGCAGTGAAGGAGGCCGATGGCAACGTCTACATCCGCACACTCGCCATCACCGAAACAGCCACCCGAGCAGCCTTTGTCGACTACCTTTGCCGCGAATGCCAAGTCGACAAAGTGTATCGTCGCTTCTGCTTGCCCGCCTCGCTTAAAGGCTCTAAGCCCTACGCCATGGCCCGTGTCATCAACGTGCCCCGTTTCCTCTCGGCCATTGCCACCCCCAACCCCGGTTTTCAATTACACATCGGTGTAGACGGCGACCTCGACATTCCCGAAAACAACGGATGGTATCAAGTGGAAAACGGCCACGTGCGCCTCACCGACCAAAAGCCCGACAGCATCGTCACACCTGGCGGCTTGGCAGCTATGTTTATGGCAGCGCAGCCCATGGTGCTCGACATGATACTCGACGAATAATCCTCTCCCCCTTACGCTCAATCCCCCTATTTATGCGAATTTTCCCCTCACTTTTTCGCTCCATCACCCTAATGGCCGCTGGCATTGCTTTAGGCCTTACACTCCATGCCCAAACGACTCAAGTGCTTAAGCAGCAATCGCTAGCCAAATGGAAGGTGGGCGCAGCCCAATATAGCGGCATCACTCCGCTTGGCGGCAACCTTTATGCCTTGGTGAGCGACAAAGAGCCCACCGATGGTTTCTTTCTTTTCCGCATCAGCCAAAATGCCAACACGGGCGAGGTGACACAAGTGTTTCTAGAGGGATTTAAGGGCAACTCTCAACCTAAAGTCGATGCGCAAGGCATCTCCTTGCGCGACTGTGAAGGCATTGCTTATGTGCCCTCACGCCAAACGCTCTTCATCAGTGGCGAAGGCGACCAGCGCATTCTGGAATATGGAATGGACGGACAGCCCACAGGTCAGGAGTTAAACGTGCCGCAAATATTTTCACTGTCGAACATTGTGCCGAACTATGGTTTTGAGGCGCTTTGCTACGACACCTTGCGCCACATCTTCTACACCACCACCGAGAGCACTCTGCCTGCCGACGGTTATGCGGCCAGCGCCACTCATCCGGGCATAGCCAATTTGCTTCGCATTCAAGCCTTCAACGACCAACTGCAACCCACCTTGCAATATGCCTATAAAATGGATGCAGGACGGAAAGAGAATTTTGGAAAAATCTACGTGATGGGCGTGCCCGAACTCACCCCTCTGCCCGATGGCCGACTGTTGGTGTTGGAGCGCGAGGCTAACATTACGGGCAATGGATTGGGCAGTTACGCACGATGCAAACTCTTTGTGGTCGACCCACTTCACAACGAGTCAATCGACAGCAGCGTTTCGCTTCAGCAAGTCAACCCTAACCATTTTCTCAACAAAAAGTTGCTAGCCGACTGGACCACTCACGTGCAGCCCTTCAACCTCAACTTCGCCAACTACGAAGGCATGTGCTTGGGCCGCACCCTCAGCGACGGAAGACTCACCTTGCTGCTCGTTAACGACTCGCAAGGGGGCTATCGACGAGGCCCCTTCCAACTTAAGGATTATATCAAAGTGATAGTATTGAGCAACTAATTTATGAAAAAACGCCCTATTGACGTACAATCTACGAATATAATGCTTAAATTTGCGCCACAAATCTAACAAATTTGCGGCAAAATAGAATATAAACCAATCATTATGGAAAATATAGACTGGGCCAACCTTAAGTTTGGCTACATACCTACCGACTATAACGTACGTTGCTACTACCGCAACGGCAAATGGGGCGAAATTGAAGTATCATCGTCCGACACCATCAACCTACACATGGCTGCCACTTGTCTTCACTACGGACAAGAGGCCTTCGAGGGCATGAAAGCCTTCCGCTGCCCCGACAACAAAATTCGCGCCTTCCGCATTGCCGACAACGCAGAGCGTTTGCAAAGCACTTGCCGCGGCATTCTCATGCCCGAACTGCCCACCGAAATTTTCGTAGAAATGGTGAAGAAGGTTGTGAAACTCAACGAGCGCTTCGTGCCTCCCTACGAAAGCGGAGCCGCCCTCTACATCCGTCCGTTGCTCATCGGCACAGGCGCACAAGTGGGCGTACACCCAGCCGACGAATACTTGTTTATGATTTTCGTTTCGCCCGTAGGTCCTTACTTTAAAGGCGGATTTGCCACCAACGATTATGTCATCATCCGCGAATACGACCGCGCTGCCCCCCTCGGCACCGGACGCTACAAAGTGGGTGGCAACTACGCAGCTAGCCTTCTTGCCAACAAAGAAGCACACGACGCGGGCTACGCCTCAGAATTCTACCTCGACGCCAAAGAGAAAAAATATATCGACGAATGCGGCGCTGCCAACTTCTTCGGCATTAAAGACGGCAAATACATCACTCCCGCCTCTTCATCCATCCTTCCTTCTATCACCAATCGCAGTTTGCAGCAATTGGCCAAAGACTTGGGTATGGAAGTGGAAGTGCGCCCCATCCCCGAAGAAGAACTCGACACCTTCGACGAAGCAGGAGCTTGTGGCACAGCAGCCGTAATCAGTCCTATCCGTAAAATCGACGACCTTGCCAACCATAAGAGCTACGTCATCTCGAAAGACGGAAAGCCCGGTCCTTGGAGCGAAAAACTCTACACTCACCTTCGCGCCATTCAATACGGCACCGAGCCCGACACTCACGGATGGATTACCGTGATCGAATAACGCATACTCTTTGGGCAAACACCCTAATAAAAAAGAAATGTGCAGATGAGGAAACGCCGCCCACACGACAAGCTTTACTCATCTGCACTTTTCATAAAACAGTCAACCAAAACACACTTATGAAGAAACGAATCACCCGTCTCCCCCTTCTGCTAATGCTCACCGCCACTTTAGGAGGAGTCATTGCGTGCAATAGCAACAAAAAAGAACTTGAGGACAAAGACAAAGAACTAGCCGAATTGCGCCAGTTGGCCGAACTCGACAAGCAGGAGATGGAAAACCAATATGCCGAGTTTGCTAGCCAATACGGAGAGCTCAAGAAGGGCGTGAAAGACGACTCACTCGTTAACCGTCTGAACCAAGAGCAAGCCCGCGCTGAAGCTTTACTAAAGGAACTGCAAAACACGAAGGCCAACAGTTCGGCCGAAATTTTGCGACTGAAGCGCGAACTAGCCACCGTGCGTGCCGTGTTGCGCGACTACATCCACCAAGTGGACTCATTGCAACAGCTGAACCAAGCCCTTATTGGTGAGCGCGACCTGGCTCGAGCCGACGCTGAACGTGTGCGACAAGAAAACTCTAACATCCAAGCCGAAAACTCTCAACTTAACGAGCGCGTAGCCATTGCCGCCCAACTCGATGCCACTGGCATCAGCGTGAGCGCACTTAAGAAGAACGGTAAAGAAGCCAAGAAGAGCAAAGACATTGCCAACTTTGCCGTGTCGTTCACCATCACACGCAACGTCACCGCCACCGCCGGCAACCGCAGCGTCTACGTCCGTCTGCTCAAGCCCAACCAGCAAGTGGTCAACCAAAGCGGAAGCTTTAAATACGAAAACCGCTCCATCGGCTACTCTGCCACTAAGACCATTGAATACGCTGGCAAAGAGGTACACGTAACCCTCTACATTCCCGTCAGCGAATTCCTTAGCGCAGGCAACTACTCCGCCTACATCTTTGCCGACGGACAAATGATTGGGTCGGGAAGCATTAACTTGAACAAGTAGCACCCTCTCTTATAAAAACAGTCAAACTTTTTAGAAGCGACGCAAGCTCTTGGGGGGGGCGACGCGTCCCGCGTCGGGGCAAGCACAAACGCAAAAAATAAAGTACTGAAATTCAAACAAAGAAACACTAGAAACATAACAGAAAATGCTTCTAGTGTGTAATACTTTATAAAACTTTTTATTGCAGCGTTTCTACTTGCCCCGACGCGGGACGCGTCGCCCCCCAACATTCCCCAAGCATCCCTCTAAATCCCCCTATAACTTTAATTGCAGCAAACGCTGTTACTTGCACTAACTGCTTGCACTCCGTTGATTATCATACGTTTCAACAGTGCAAGCAGTAATTTTATTTGCTTACATTCCAAACTTTGCTTACACTCTACAATAGAAAGCACAAACTAGTGGCTTGATAGGAAAAACTAGTGGCTTAAGTGTGCTTCACTAGTGGCTTA
>CAVKKI010000059.1:0-1545 GCA_963656725.1 Oribacterium sp.
CGCCGCTTCGCTTGCCCTGGGCTAGGTGCAGACATTGGGCTTTCAGCCCGCCCTTGTTGCGGACAAAATATAAGTAGGTAATCAAAATTATTATAGAGTCCTCCTATTAATTAATGTTTTTCTTATTTAATGCTTCCGCATATCGTTTGGCGTTTTGCATGTGTTCTTCATAGGTTTCTGAAAAATTATGAGTGCCAGAGAAATCTTCCTTTGCACACATATATAAATAGTTGTGTTGTGTGTAGTTAAGCACCGATTCGATAGCGTTTAGCGACGGAATGCAAATGGGACCAATAGGTAAACCAGCATATTTGTAGGTGTTGTATGGACTGTCAACAGTTAAGTGGTTGTGCATGATGCGACGTAAATCGAATTTACCTAAGGCGAATTTCACGGTAGGGTCTGCTTGCAGTTTCATGCCTTGATGCAAACGGTTTATATACATGCCCGCAATCATTGGCCGTTCTTTTTCATTGGCCGATTCTTGCTCCACAATAGAAGCTAAAATGTAGACTTCATTGGTGGTAAGTCCAGCTTCTTTTGCTTGCGCAACTCGAGAACTCGTCCAATAATTATCATGCTCCTTCTTCATGCGTTTGAGTAGCTTCTGAGGCGTGATGTTCCAATACACTTCATAGGTGTTTGGAATGAACAAGCAAGCCAATGTCGCCTCGTTAACGTGTAGGGAATCTAATAACTTTTCGTCTTTAAAGGTTTGAACCATTGTGATGGAGTCAATGCCCAATTGTTGTGAGAGTCTGCCAGCTAAATCATTCATTGTGTGCACTACGGGAATCACCAAACTTACAGTGGCTTGTCTGCCGCCGCGAAGATTTCGAATAATGGTGAAAGTGCTTTTACCTTCACCCACGGCGTAGCGTCCCACATGTATGTGTGAGGGGTAGCCCACTAAGAAAGCGGCTATTTTCAAACCTATCATTTGGTTAGGTTGTGCTTCTTCCTCAATCTTTTTGTAAATAGTTTCGGGAGAGTCTTTCTCAGTAATATAAATGTAGGAAGGTTTTGAACTAGAACTTAAGGCTGAAAAGAATAGCCAATAAACAATAATCAGAACAATGATAATTGCAGCGCTTGAGCAATAGATAAGTTTCTTATTGGTAACGTTCATAATAAAAACAATACTTGAGAGCCCTCCTTTTAAATGCTCTTAAAGGGGAAATGTGTGAGCTTCAATAAGGGGAATTCCTTTTTATAACGATGCAAAAGTACGTTTTTTAAAGCAAATTACCGACCTAGCACGAAATAAATTGGGATACTTGCGTCATTAACGTTCTTTTTTTACTACTTTTGCACAAAAGTTTAAACATTGTGCCAAGCATGTAGGGTAGGCCCTTAATTCTAATACGTGTAAATCTTTACTACTATTTATGTTTGTTCTTTATACGTATGAGGGTCGTAAGTCGCCTTATGTGGCATTTCAAAAAACTCAGATGGAAACATATACTGATTTTGTCGATTTAATAGCAGAAAGTTTAAAATCTCATTGGGATTTAGATGCACTGACCGACTATCAAGGAGTAACAC
>CAVKKI010000059.1:1590-7339 GCA_963656725.1 Oribacterium sp.
GAGTAACACTACAGTATAAAGATGTTGCTCGAAAGATTGAAAAATTGCACATTCTTTTCGAAAACGCTGGCGTAGTAAAGGGAGATAAAGTGGCTCTTTGCGGGCGTAACAGCGCCCATTGGGCTACAGCGTTTTTGGCGGTTATAAGCTATGGGGCTGTTGCAGTTCCTATTTTGCATGAATTTAAAGCACAACAGGTGCACGATATTGTGAATCACTCTGAGGCAAAAATCTTATTCGTAGGCGATATGGTATGGCCCGAGTTAGATGCAGAAAAAATGCCGATGCTTGAAGGGGTGATAAACATTCCCGATTACTCCTTGCTACTTTCACGCACCACATTATTAACAGATGCGCGTGAGCGACTCAATGAACTGTTTGGCCGCAAATATCCTAAATATTTTCGCAAAGAGCATGTAAACTACTCTCACACACCAGACCCCAATGCATTGGCACTCATTAATTACACGAGTGGAACCACTTCAAACTCTAAGGGCGTGATGTTGCCTTTTCGAGCTTTGTGGTCGAACTATCAGTTTGCTGTGGAGGTGTTAGGCAAACAAGTGAAGTGTGGCGACAATGTGATTTCAATGTTGCCCTTGGCACACATGTATGGCATGGCATTTGAATTTCTCTTTGAGTTTATTCACGGCTGCCATGTGTTTTATCTCACTCGCATTCCTTCGCCCAAGATTGTGTTAAAGGCCTTTGGAGAAATTAAGCCCGTCATTATTATTTCAGTGCCTTTGATTATTGAGAAGATAATCAAAAAGAACGTATTGCCCAAGTTGCAAAGTCCGAGTATGAAGGTGTTGTTAAAGCTACCCTTCATCAGCGGCCGCATATTAGATAAAGTGCGTGCGGGATTAATCTCAGCCTTCGGTGGAAATTTCTATGAAATCATCATTGGCGGAGCCGCATTCAATAGCGAGGTAGAAGATTTGCTTCACAAAATACACTTCCCCTACACCGTGGGGTATGGAGCTACGGAATGTGCTCCTATCATTTCCTACGAAGATTGCCATTCCTTCCGTAAAGGCTCGTGTGGAAAGGCTGCTCCTCGCATGGAAATAAAAATTGATAGTGCGGATCCACAACATACAGTAGGCGAAATTTTAACACGTGGCGACAACGTGATGTTGGGCTATTTCAAGAATGAAGAAGCTACGCATTCAACACTAGTGGATGGTTGGTACCACACCGGAGATTTGGGCGTAATGGATGCAGAAGGAAACCTCTTTATTCGCGGCAGAAGTAAGAATATGCTGCTTGGCGCTTCAGGTCAAAATATCTATCCCGAGGAAATAGAAGACAAGTTAAACACTTTGCCTTATGTAAATGAAAGCATCGTGGTGCAACGCGATGAAAAACTAGTGGCTCTTGTTTATCCTGACTACGATGAAGCGCAACGCGATGGACTAGACGAAAATGGTCTGCGTGCAGCTATGGAGCAGAACCGCAAGGATTTGAATGCAATGGTGGCTGCTTATGAACGCGTCGCATCATTTGAACTCTATAACACAGAGTTTGAAAAGACTCCCAAAAGAAGTATTAAGCGTTTCCTTTATAAGTAAAGAAATATGGATATAAATGCAGAAACTCCTTTGGTTCCTCATGAAGATATAAAAGAAGCGACGTCAGCTGAACAAAAGTCTGAAGAATCGGCTCCTCACTCTATGGTGCTTCGTTCTGAGGGATTGGTGAAGAAGTATGGCAAGCGCACTGTGGTAAATGGGGTATCTTTTAATGTGAAACAAGGCGAGATTGTAGGTCTGCTTGGGCCTAATGGTGCGGGCAAAACCACTTCGTTTTACATGACCACGGGCTTGGTTGTGCCTAACGGGGGACGAATTTTTCTCGACGACAAGGAAATAACCAAAGACCCCGTGTATAAGCGTGCGCAAAAAGGCATTGGCTATTTAGCCCAAGAGGCTTCCGTGTTTCGCAAAATGAGCGTAGAGGACAATATAGCCTCTGTGTTAGAAATGACGGGACGCTCGAAGGAATATCGCAAAGAGAAACTAGAAAGCTTGATTGCGGAATTTCGCTTACAAAAAGTAAGGAAAAACCTAGGTGACCAACTCTCGGGTGGTGAACGACGACGCACGGAAATAGCTCGTTGCTTGGCAATTGATCCGAAGTTTATTATGCTCGATGAACCTTTTGCTGGCGTTGACCCCATCGCAGTGGAAGATATTCAATACATTGTGTGGAAACTGAAAGATCGAAACATTGGCATTCTTATTACCGACCACAACGTAGAAGAAACGCTTTGCATTACCGATCGAGCCTATCTGCTTTTCGAAGGACGTATTCTTTTTCAAGGAACTCCTGAAGAACTAGATGAAAATCAAGTGGTACGTGATAAATATTTAACCAATAGCTTTAAACTCCGTAAGAAAGACTTTCAGACAATGTCGCACGAACGAGATTAGCTTCACAATAAATTAAGAAGCCGTTTCCAATGGGTTAATCAATCATTGGAAGTGGTTTCTTTTTTACTTTTTAAGTAGGTGGACAAAATAATTGTGATTACCTACTTTAAAACTACTCTTTACTTATTTCAACTGAATTATATGTTACTATCTATTTTATTATCAACGCTTATTTCTGCTGCACACAGTGACACATTGGTGGTGGAAAATGCTCAGATGGAAGGTCCTTATTCTATTATGATGCCTTACTCCACCGACTCTTTGAATATGAAAGGAGAAAAAAATAATGTGTCGCAAGAAATATTAAGTCAAAACACTAGACTGGTAGATAACTTCCAAAGAGGAAAGGCAACAAGCTCTACGGTATCAAAAGGTCAGTCAATAGCGCTTGGCGCAGACAGTTTGTCGGCCATCCACTTGATGCATTTTAATGTGCAAACCTCACGATTTACACAAGCAGAAGTGCTGATCAACAAACTGGCAAATTACAAGCTCTTTGTAAATGGCACAGAGTGTGCAGATAAAAAAGTGAAACTCGTTCCAGGTCGCACTGATTTTGTGTTACAAGCCTTGACACAAAAAGGCGACGACAATCGGTTTGATGTGAAGATTGTGGGCGATGATTTGTCACACGTGCAAATCAATGCCCAAGGCAAGCGCCCTTTCACTATTGGCCAACAAACATGGGGTGATCATTATTATCATGTAGCCCTTTCTCCAACGGGAAAATATTTGGTTGTTGTAAGTTATAATACGAGTTCGAAGGATGGTAAAAAACAATATACCACACTACTCACAGAAACTACCTCCGGGCGTGAGTTGCTTCGTTGGAAAGAATATGTCAATCTTCGTTGGCTAGCAAGTAATGAAGATGTTCTTTATTATACCCGTACAGGAGCAAAAGGCAGGGAACTGGTAGAATATAATCCTTCCACGGCAAAAGAGAATATCTTAGCTTGCCAATTGCCCGAGGGAGATTTCAGTATTTCTCCGAAAAAAGATTACCTTATTTTCTCGAAAACGGAAGAAGGAAAACCAAGCAAGGATGGACTAAAGAAAATAGGGGAGCCAGATGACCGAATGCCGGGGTGGCGCAATCGCACGTCGCTTTGGCGTTTCGATTTAAAAACTCAATTCATGCAACGCCTAACCTTCGGAAAAGAGTCTGTTTCTTTGGCTGATATTTCAAATGACGGACATTCATTATTGTTACAATATGCTCGTTGCAATGTGGAAAAATTACCAATGTACCGCACCACTTTCGTGCGTATGGATGCTTACACAGGAAAGGTCGACACTTTGCTTGCAGACACTACGTTTATTGCGAGTGCCAAATTTTCGTCGAATGCTCAACACCTACTCATTTCTGCAACCCCTGCGGCCTTTGATGGAATAGGTAGTGAGGTGAAAGCAGGTCAAACCCCTCAAGGCTTTGATTATAGACTGTTTTTGTATGATATCGCCTCAAAAGGAGTGACTCCACTCTTACGTAATTTTAATCCGACAGTAGCCGATTATGAATGGAATAGAGGAGATGGCATGATTTATTTCACCGCCGATGATCGGTTAGGGCGCGGACTTTTTCAACTTAACCCGAAAACGCAGAAAGTTACCCATTATGAATTGCCTCTTACCTATGTGCAGGACTACACCATTTCTTCTGCCCAAAAATCAATTCCGAAAGTAGTGTTTTTTGGTCAAAGTCCGAGCCGTGCACGTGATATGTACACCTGCGAATTACGAAAGGCTAAGGTGGATGCTCAACGCATAGGAAATATCCATTTTGAAGAGATATACCAAGACGTAGCTATCGCTCCTAGCCAGGAATGGCAATTTAAGGCAAGTCGTGGGGATTCTATTGACGGCTTCTTTTTACTTCCTCCTGATTTTGATCAAAGTAAGAAGTATCCGATGATTGTTTACTATTATGGAGGTTGTGTTCCTTCTTCTAATTTATTAGAGTCTTGGTATCCGTTTCAGACGTTCGCTTCACAAGGCTATGTGGTTTATGTTATCAATCCAAGCGGCGCAACGGCTTATGGACAAGAGTTTGCGGCTCGCCATGTAAATGCTTGGGGAAAAGATACGGGCGACGACATTATTGAGGGAGTAAAGACTTTTTGTAAGGTGCACTCTTTTGTTGATGTTCAGCGAATTGGTTGTATCGGAGCCTCGTATGGCGGATTTATGACTGAATATCTTCAAACACGCACGAACCTCTTTGCTGCTGCCATTTCACATGCTGGCATCAGTAACATCACAAGTTATTGGGGTGGGGGATATTGGGGATACTCTTATGGCGAGACAGCTCAATATGGCAGTTTCCCATGGAATAATCCCGAACTCTACATAAAACAGTCTCCTTTGTTTAGTGCTGACAAAATTCATACCCCTCTATTGCTTTTACATGGCACCGTTGACACAAATGTTCCCACTAATGAAAGTCAACAACTTTATAACGCACTTCGCATCCTAGGCCGTGAAGTGGCCTATGTGCAAGTAGAGGGTGAGAATCACGTGGTGGTAGACTATAACAAACGTCTTGCATGGCTCAATGTGATTTACGCTTGGTTTGCCAAATACTTGCAAAAAGATGATAGCTGGTGGAAGGCTCTTGATTTATAAAACCAACTAAAAACAGGTTGAAGTAAAAACAATATGGTGCATAAAAAGGTTATAATCTATCAAAATGCAAGTTTTAAGTAGGTATTTTGTGATTTTATGAAATTATATTATGAATAATGCAATAATCTGAAATAAAAAGTGTAATTTTGCAGTCAATAGTATAGTTTGAATTTGTCATGCTTGAAAAAAGCGTGGAAGAGAGCTTTACTAGAATGCAAAGAAATAGACATAACAGACAAAATAGCATATAACACAAAACAAGGACATTATGCAACTAACAAACAGACTAAACGAAGGTCTTTACTGCTCAGAAAACGAACATGATGCATGTGGTGTGGGTATGATTGTAAATATCCATGGCAATAAGAGTCATGAACTTGTTGACTCTGCTTTGAAGGTGTTGGAAAATATGAAACACCGCGGAGCGGAAGGCGCAGACAATAAGACGGGTGACGGTGCAGGTATTTTGTTGCAAATACCCCACGAATTTATATTGTTGCAAGGCATTCCTGTTCCTGAAAAAGGTCATTATGGAACGGGATTGGTCTTTTTGCCTAAAGACGAAAAAGAACAAAGTGAAATTCTTCGCATTTTTATTGAAGAGGTAGAGCGCGAGGGACTTACGTTGATGCACCTGCGTGCTGTTCCCACAAATTCTGAAATTCTTGGCAAAGATGCTCTAAGTACGG
>CAVKKI010000059.1:7349-13039 GCA_963656725.1 Oribacterium sp.
TAAAACAAGTGTTTATTACAGGCGGTACCCCAGACGATTTAGAGCGTAAATTGTATATTGTCCGAAAGAAAATAGAAAAACGCATTACTAATAGCGATTTCTACATATGCTCGCTCTCTTCAAAGAGCATTATTTATAAAGGTATGCTCTCATCCACTCAATTGAGAGATTATTACCCTGATTTAACCCAGCCTTATTTCACAAGCGGATTGGCTATTGTGCACTCTCGTTTCTCAACCAACACATTCCCTACTTGGGGATTGGCGCAACCTTTCCGTTTATTGGCCCATAATGGTGAAATCAATACAATTCGAGGGAACCGTGCATGGATGGAAGCCCGTGAGTCGGTGCTTTCAACCGAAACGTTGGGTGATATAAAGGATTTACGTCCCATCATTCAACCCAATATGAGTGACTCTGCTTCACTCGATAATGTACTTGAGTTTATGGTAATGTCTGGTTTGAGTCTTCCTCATGCCATGGCAATGCTTGTTCCAGAAAGTTTTAACGATAAAAATCCCATATCAGAAGATTTAAAAGCCTTTTATGAATATCACTCCATCTTGATGGAACCTTGGGATGGCCCTGCTGCGTTGCTATTTAGTGACGGACGTTATGCGGGTGGTATGCTCGACCGTAATGGTCTGCGTCCGGCTCGTTACCTCATCACCAAAAACGATATGATGGTGGTGGCTTCTGAGGCTGGCGTAATCAACTTTGAGGCATGCGATATCAAAGAAAAAGGACGTTTGCAACCAGGCAAGATTTTGCTAATTGATACACAAGAAGGTCGTATCTACTACGATGGCGAACTCAAGGAACAATTGGCTTCTGCACATCCCTATCGTCAATGGTTGTCGTCTAATCGTATTGAACTAGATACACTAAAAAGCGGTCGTAAGGTAGAGAGTTCTGTTGAAGATTTCGACAGAAAATTATGTGCATTTGGCTTCACTCGTGAGGATGTTGAACGCACAATTATGCCTATGGCGAATAATGGAAGTGAGCCTATCGCGTCCATGGGTAACGACACACCTCTAGCCGTGCTTTCTGATCGCCCGCAATCACTTTTCAACTATTTCCGTCAACAATTTGCGCAAGTAACAAATCCTGCTATTGACCCCATTCGAGAAGAATTGGTGATGTCGCTCACTGAATATGTGGGTGCTGTGGGCATGAACATACTTTCTCCTAATGAAAGCCATTGCAAAATGGTGCGTCTGCCGCAACCCATTCTAAACAATCGACAACTCGACATCCTATGCAATATTCGCTATAAGGGCTTTAATACCATTAAGTTACCTATGCTCTTCGACTCTACAAAGGGTGCCGAAGGTTTGAAGGAAGCTCTTGATAATCTTTGTCATCAAGCAGAGCAGAGTGTTAATGACGGTATTAACTATATTATTCTCTCCGATCGTGGAGTTGACGAAACTCACGCCGCGATTCCCTCTTTGTTAGCCGTAAGCGCTGTTCATCACTACCTCATTTCTGTGCAAAAACGCATGGAAACCGCTTTGATTGTGGAAAGTGGTGAAACACGCGAAGTGATGCATGCTGCCTTGTTAATTGGTTATGGCGCTAGTGCCATCAATCCCTATATGTCATTTGCCATACTTGATGACCTCGTGAAACGTGGTGAGGTGCAAATGAACTATGACACAGCTGAGAAAAACTATATCAAGGCCATTTGTAAGGGTTTGTATAAAGTGCTTTCAAAAATGGGAATTAGCACTTTGCGTTCTTATCGCGGTGCAAAGATTTTCGAAGCTATCGGTTTGAGTGACGAAATGCTTCGTAACTATTTTGGAACGGCATGCGGAACCATCGGAGGAGTACATCTTGACCAAATAGCACGTGATTATATTAAGTTCCATGACGAAGGGTATGCTCCTAGTTATGAAGAAAAGAACTTGTCTGGACTGTTGCCCTATGTAGGTCTCTTTAGCTATCGCAAAGATGGTGAAAAACATGCTTGGAACCCCGAAACTATCTCAACCTTACAATTAGCTACTCGTTTGGGAAGCTATAAGAAGTTTAAAGAGTTTACGAAAATGGTTGACGAAAAATCATCCCCCATTTTCCTTCGAGATTTCTTCGGATTCAAAAAAAATCCTATCTCTATTGACGAGGTAGAATCGGTTGACGATATCGTGAAGCATTTCGTAACAGGTGCAATGTCGTTTGGAGCCATTAGTAAAGAGGCTCATGAAGCCTTAGCTTTGGCCATGAATAAATTAGGGGCTCGAAGCAATACGGGTGAAGGCGGTGAAGATAGCGAACGCTTCCACGAAGAATTTGATGGAATTTCTCTTTGCAGCAAAACAAAGCAAATTGCTTCTGGACGTTTTGGTGTAACAACCGAGTATTTGGTGAACGCAGAAGAAATACAAATTAAAGTGGCTCAGGGTGCGAAACCTGGTGAAGGTGGACAGTTGCCTGGTTACAAGGTGAACCAAATCATCGCAAAAACTCGCCATTCCATTCCTGGCATTTCTCTTATATCACCACCACCTCATCACGACATTTACTCTATTGAGGATTTAGCACAGTTAATCTTTGATTTGAAGAATGTTAATCCGAAAGCACAAATTAGCGTAAAACTTGTAGCAGAAAGTGGGGTAGGAACCATTGCGGCAGGCGTGGCTAAAGCGAAAGCCGATTTAATCGTGATTTCGGGTGCTGAAGGTGGTACGGGTGCGTCACCCGCTTCGTCTATGCGTTATGCAGGTATTTCGCCCGAGATAGGACTTTCAGAAACGCAACAAACTCTCGTTTTAAATGGGTTGCGTGGACAAGTTCGCTTACAAACCGACGGCCAAATTAAGACGGGTAAAGATATTGTTTCAATGGCTCTTCTTGGAGCAGAAGAGTTTGCTTTTGGTACCACAGTTCTAATCGTTCTTGGGTGTGTAATGATGCGTAAGTGTCATGCCAACACCTGTCCCGTAGGTGTTGCAACACAAAATCCTGAACTACGAGAGCACTTCCGCGGACATTATGAATACGTGGTAAACTATTTCCGTTTCTTGGCTCAAGAAGTTCGTGAATACTTAGCCGAGATGGGATTCCGCAGTTTGAACGACATTGTGGGACGTACCGATTTAATTGAACTCCACAAAGCGGAAGAAGGAACAAAGGCTGCGACACTTGATTTCAGTAAACTTTTGCATCGAGTAGATAATCAAGCTGCTATACATCATGTTAGTGAGCAACATCACAACATCGACTCAGTATTAGACCAATCGATTATAAAAGCAGCTGCCGATGCTTTGGAAAGTCAAAAAGAAGTGTCATTGGAATATTCCATCGGCAACACAGATCGCTCAACTGGAGCTATGCTTTCAGGAGCAGTGGCAATGCGTTATGGCCAAAATGGATTACCCAACGAAACCATCAACGTAAAGTTTAAGGGGTCAGCTGGACAAAGTTTTGGAGCTTTCCTTGCTAAGGGTATCAGCTTTAAACTTGAAGGTGAAGCAAACGACTATTTAGGTAAGGCTCTTAGTGGTGGACGAATTGCCGTGATGCCCCCTGTTCGATCTAATTTCCACGCTGAAGACAATACCATTGCAGGAAACACTCTTCTCTATGGAGCTACTAGCGGTGAAGTCTACATCAATGGTAAGGTTGGTGAACGTTTTGCTGTGCGTAACTCTGGCGCTATTGCCGTAGTTGAAGGCGTGGGTGACCACTGTTGCGAATACATGACAGGTGGCCGTGTAGTAGTGCTTGGCGAAACAGGTCGTAATTTTGCTGCTGGTATGAGTGGCGGTGTAGCATATGTTTGGGATAAGAATCATAATTTCGATTACTTCTGTAATATGGAGATGGTGGAACTTTCTTTGATTGAGGATTCAGCCTCTCGCAAGGAATTACATGAACTTATCAGACAACATTATCTCTATACAGGTTCTCAGCTAGCCCGCACAATGCTTGATGATTGGAATCGTTTTATAGATGATTTCATTCAAATAACTCCTATTGAATACAAAAGAGTATTAGCAGAAGAACAGATGCGTAAACTTCAGCAAAAAATAGCAGAAGTGCAAAGAGACTACTAGCTATTAGCTTATTTTGTATCAAGATAAAAATTAAAGCAAACAATATCATACTTAACAATAAAACCCAAATCATGCTCCTTTTGTGGAGAATGATATAAAAAATAATATATATGGGAGATCCTAAAGCATTTCTCACTGTTCCTCGTCGCGAGGCTGGTTATAGACCCATTCATGAGCGTGTCGCTGATTTTGGAGAGGTGGAACAAACTCTCAATACAAGCGATCGTCGTCAGCAGGCATCTCGTTGCATGGATTGTGGTGTGCCTTTTTGTCATTGGGCTTGTCCCTTAGGCAACCGGCAACCTGAATTTCAGGATGCTATTTATCATGGTGAATGGAAAACTGCTTATGAAATACTTATTTCGACCAATGATTTTCCAGAATTCACTGGTAGAATATGCCCCGCTCTTTGCGAAAAAAGTTGTGTTTTGAAACTTTCAATGAATGCCCCTGTTACTATTCGTGAAAACGAATGTTCTATTATAGAGGCTGCATTCCGTGAAGGGTATGTTCAACCTCAAACTTATGAACGTAATGGAAAAAAAGTGGCTGTGATTGGTTCTGGACCTGCAGGTTTAGCTGCAGCCAACCAACTCAATCATAGAGGTTATGAGGTGACTGTTTTCGAACAACATGAATATCTTGGTGGCTTACTACGATTCGGTATTCCAAATTTCAAACTTCAGAAGACGGTTATTGACCGAAGAATAAAAATAATGGAATCTGAAGGCGTTATATTTAAGGTTAGCACGCCGATAGATTTGAATAAACTTCCAAAGGGATTTGATGCTTACTGCATTTGCACTGGCACTCCTACGGCCCGAGATTTAAAAGTTCCTGGTCGAGAATTAAAGGGAGTACATTTCGCCTTAGAACTGCTTTCCCAACAAAATCGTGTGCTTGCAGGACAAACATTTAGCGACAAAGAGCGCATTACTGCAAAAGGAAAGCGAGTGCTTGTTATTGGTGGTGGTGACACTGGTTCTGATTGCATTGGTACGTCTAATCGTCAAGGTGCTGTAAGTGTTACTCAAATTGAAATTATGCCCAAACCTCCTGTAGGTTCGAATCCGAATACCCCTTGGCCTCAATGGCCCATTGTACTTAAAACATCGTCAAGTCACGAAGAGGGGTGCAGTCGTCGTTGGCTATTGACAACCAATAAATTTATTGGTACGAAAGATGGTCATGTAAGTGGTGCTGAGGTAGAGGAAGTTGAATGGAAGCCCAATCCCGAAGGTGGACGTCCAATAATGGTTCCTACTGGAAAAAAAGAGATAATCAAGTGCGACTTAGTTCTTTTGGCAATGGGTTTCCTTCGTCCTGAACACCCTGAATACGCAAAGAATGTATTTGTTGCGGGTGATGCAGCAACAGGTGCAAGTCTAGTGGTACGTTGCATCGCTGGAGGGAGAAAGGCCGCAGCACAAGTAGATGAATATCTAAGTTTGAAGTGATGATTGATTCTTCAATAAGATATAACATCATGTAATCTTTTAAAAAAATAGGAGGTAAACAATTATGTTTATCTCCTACTTTTTTAATGACATCCTATTTCATAATTCCGAACGTTTCGAACATGTTCTTTACAAATAGAGATTTATAAATTCATTATATAATCGATGA
>CAVKKI010000060.1:0-4462 GCA_963656725.1 Oribacterium sp.
GCTATTTCCAATACACCTTCTACCTCATTCTACGTATGATTAGCTGCTTCACTGTTTATATTGAAAAAGAACAGAGCGAGGGACGAGTAGATTGCGTGGTAGAAACTCCGAAACACGTTTACATCTTCGAATTCAAACGCGATGGCTCAGCCGCTGAAGCTCTCAAGCAAATTGAGAAGAAAGGCTATGCCCGAGAATATGCCGCCGACGAGCGAGTTGTGCATCAAATAGGTTGTAACTTCTCGTCAGAAACGGGCACCCTCGACGGATGGGAATTATTATAAAAATTAAGACAAATACCTATGAAACAAACCACATGTCCCGATTGTGGAGCCGTGTATGCGGTTAGCGAGCCATCGTGCCCCACATGCGGCTGTCCTAACGACCATTGTCAGCCTCAACAAGAGCAACAACCCGTTGAGACAAATCAATCTCAAAAGGCCAATCAAACTGGAAATGCGAACCTTAACAAAGAGGCGAATCAATCCAAAGAAGCGGAGCAAACTACGGAAGTAAGTCAAGCCTCGAGCCAATCGGCAGACGATTTCAATGAAGGTGAGCGCTATTCCCCCTTCTCGTCCACATCTTGGTTTCTTAGCACCCCGTGGCCACTTAGCCACTATCCCGAAAGAAAGGGTTTCGATGAGGCGCACCCCTTCTGGGGCTGGCTTTTCGGCCCTTGGCATCTCAGCTGCAAAAGCGAAGCAGAAGCGGAGGAGTATGCCGTTATCAACAATTTCTTCTACCTCTGCAACCTCTTGTTCAAAACACTCTTTTATGCAGCGTTGTGGAGTTTCTTCAAAGGCTTCTTCATTTGGATTGCCTTTTATCTGTTTCAACTGTTCTTCGTGGGGATGGCCTACAAAGCTGCCACGATAGACGCGGTGAACACCCTTCTTCTTGTTTCCAACGTCATTGCCATTCCTTTCTCTCTGTTGTTCTTAATCATTACATCTTGCGGCATGGGCCGAGCCCTTCACCGTTATTGGCCCAGCATTCACCAAACTTGGCGAAGAATGAACAAAAGATATTGGACATCTATGCGTCATAACTAAAAATCCCTACACATCATATGTCACTTATTCATTGCAAACACTGTGGCAACGCTGTTTCTGACAGAGCCACCACTTGTCCACACTGCGGACACAATTTGAACGAAAACGCTACAGAGCAACAATCTCATCCCGCATCGCCCGTTCCGCCCACTTCTGCAGAAGCAAGCAACGAATGCATGCCCGCACCCTCTTCTGGCACAAACAAGGCGCTCATTGCAGCCATTGTGGTTTTGGTTTTAATAGCCCTTGGCCTTGGCGGTTATCTTTTGTTTGGGCATAAGGGGAATGCAGATGCTGCGGCTCCTACCGCCGACTCTTTAGCCACCGACACCACCGCTGTCGACACTTTGCAAACCGACACAGTGAAGGTGGAAGAGGCTCCGAAAGATGTGTATGCCAACCTCAATGGCATTGGCACGATACGCAAAGGCGACCTTGCCGCCAATGCCGTGCCCATGCTGATTGACCCCACAGCGCAAGGCGACTTCTACGACCGTGTGCAGGTGGAGAAAACAGATCGCAACCCTTGCGATGTCACCTACGAGGTGGTGTTGTATCGTGGCAAGGAAAAACTCTGCTCTTTTACCACCGATGCCCCTTATCTGGATGGAATGCCTAGCAAAAAGCAAATTGCCAAGGGCCACATTGAGCAATTCAGCATCTACTCGCCCACCATTAAATTGCAAGACGGCATTCATGTGGGCCTTTCGGCCAAAGAATTGGTGGAGAAGCATCACGCCAAAATTCTCTATTATTCTAACGTCGAAACCGATGGCTTGTGCTTTAAGTTTAGCTCTTATCCCGACAACTTCGAGTTTAAAGCAAACGGAAGAATTCTTAAAACCGATTTCGTTGAGGTTGAGCCCGATATCGTTGAGGAATATCTGAGCCTCAAAGAAGTAAAAGGCTGCAAACTGACGCAAATCAACTTTTAATGAATTGCCCCATAAAGAAATCACCTATTAAACATCACCCAATCACATGGCACTCATTCATTGCAAACACTGTGGCAATGCCGTTTCAGACAGAGCCACCACTTGCCCCCACTGCGGACACCATCCTCAAGAAGCGGACACAACAACTGCACAACCGCATTCCAGCGTAGAGGAGTCGGCCACGCAAAAGCCATCTTCCTCAAGCACTAACAAACTATTGGTAGCAATCGTAATTGTACTTATTCTCATTGTTGCAGGCTTGGGCGGCTATCTTTTGTTTGGACACGGTGGCAATTCTGCCGACAAGCAAAACCTAGCCGATAGCGTAATGACCGACAGCGCCTCGGTCGACACCACTCGTTGTGACACCCTTGCCGAAGAAAAGGAAGTGGAACTGAAATACACCACCCCGACCGACCTCGTGCGCATGAACCTTAAAGGAAAGGTTAAGAGCATTCATCTCTATCGTGACAATCCGAGCGAAGATCCCATGGGCAATGGACACGGAGAGTATGATTGGCTCTATAAGTTCGACCGCCAAGGCATGCTCCTCTCTATGTCTAACGAAGAAACGGCCTACATTCCTCAGCCAGGCACCATTTACTACACCGAGGGAAAAGTAAGCAAGAGAGTCATAGCGAGCAACCCTGATAATAAATATAGGTATAAGTATAAGCAAATAAGCGATCACACTGTCAATGTCACAGAAGTGAGTCCTGAAGGTGAAGAGAGACTGGCCATGACCCTCACTTTCTACGACAATGGCAATTTAAAAGAGAAAAGCATTCTTGTTTCAGACCTTGACCCTTTTGCTTACCTTTCTAGTGAAGAAGAGGAAAAAGCCTATGTGGTGAAATACAACTCAGAAGGCATTGAGATTGACAATAAATCGTCTCGCGGTAAACTGACTAGTGAAAAGAAAGATGCCAAAGGAAACTGGACGGTGCGCAGCTATGCCTCGGGCGAAAGTTTCACACGCGAAATTAAATACTACTAAAGAGTGTTTCCTATGGATTACCCTCCTTAGCGAAGAAAAAAGCACGAAGAGTTCTCCCTCTTCGTGCTTTTTCTTTATCTTCGCTCTAAAATACGCACAAAAAACTGAAACAATGAAGAAAGTCATTTCCCTTTTCACGCTTCTGCTGATGCTTTGCACCACAGGGGCGCTAGCCAACGACGGGGTGTATTTCACCTCGGGCAATTTCCTTATTCCACTGCAAGAAACTCAAATCTCCGCCTCGCGCGAGGTGCTCACCATCACCATTGGACGCGACAGTTTCGCCACGGTCGACGTCTACTACGAACTCCTCAACAACGCCCAGCCTCGCACCCTTCGAATGGGGTTTGAGGCCAGCACGAGCGACAACTCGGGCGAGCGTTTCAATCCCTTAGGCATTCACCCCGATATTTGCGATTTCACGGTGGAAATGAACGGCGTGCCGCTTAGTTATCGCAATGGTGTGGTGGCCTTCGACTACACCCAGCTGCACAATGGTCAACCCCTCTCCTCCATCGACCCCTCGCAGTGGAAGGGCCAAGGCGAGGCTCCCGATTCGGTAATCTACATGAGCAATTCGCTCTATAACGCTCAGCTCGACAGCACCATCACCTATGCCTATGCCTATTATTTCGACGCTCCCTTCAAGCAGGGCCTCAACACCGTGCACCACACCTATCGCTACCGCATGGGCTATAATGTAACCGAGCGCTTCTGCATTCCCTATTGGCTCACGCCCATCACTCGTTGGGCCAATCACCAAGTGGACGACTTCACGTTGCGCATTAAGGCGGAAGACACTACTCCGTTTTGCCTTGTCGACAGTCTGTTTCGTGCCGCTCCCTTCACCTCCAAGCGAGGCAGCGAAATTATGCATCTTTCTAACGAATACGGCACAGAGTTTATCTACACCACCTTGCAGCCCAACGACACCGTGGAGTGGCACGCAAAGAATTTCTGCCCCACGGCCGACATGTACATCAGCGCTCCTTCGTGGGAGGCAAACAGTCCGGCCGAGCGCCATCGCTTGAGCCGCCAGGTGGTAAAGACTCCCACTGGCGAGGTGGCGCGTTATTTGGCCAATTGTGGCGACAGCTACTTTGTGAGTCTGCAAGACGATTTTCTGGTAAAAAAGAAGGGTAGCAAACTCTTTGAGCGCAGCGCGGAAAAGGGAGAGGGCTACTTGGTGATTAACAGCGACGAGGCTCGTTGCGTCAACGTGCGCCAACGTCCCTCCACGAAGAGCCGTGTGCTCACCACCGTGTGTGACAACGAGGGCGGCGTGCCCGATGTTTATCCCTGTCTGGGTCTTGTGTCCTCGCAAGACCGCCTTTGGTTTCGAACGCGTGTGAATGGCAAAGTGGGCTACGTGAGCCAACAATTTATGCTTTGGGATGCGGTAAACACCTATTAAGCAGACAGTTTTTTAGAAAGCAGCGCTAACTCTTGGGGGGCGACGCGTCCCGCGTCGGGGC
>CAVKKI010000060.1:4516-13029 GCA_963656725.1 Oribacterium sp.
GGGCAAGCACGTACGCTAGAAGAATAATAAGAAAAAAGCAAGAAGAAATGGCTTTCGTTTATCTTCTTGCTTTTTTCTATGTTTCTGTTCCTTCTAGCGTCCGTGCTTGCCCCGACGCGGGACGCGTCGCCCCCCAAGAGCTAGCGTTGTTCCTTCTTTTCGCTCTCTTCCCAAGCCTGCCACTCTTTCATGGCCTCTTGCCATGAGGTGGTTTCGGTGGCGGGTGTTTCTGCGGTTTGTCGCTCAAGGTCGCGGGCACGGTCGCGGGCACGCTTGGCCTTCATGTTGGCAATGGTGGCATCGTCGAGAATGAGGATGATGCGCCTACGCAAGGCCTCATCGAGTTCGTCGGGGCCAAAGGCTTTTCCCGGTTCGTTGAAGTCGGAGATGTTAAACTCGTAGGCGGTGCGCAATTCATGGCGTATTTGCTTCTGCCCAAGGCGGTTGGCCTTATTTTTCATGCCGAGCAAGCGGCGTATTTCTTTGATTTCGGTTTCAGAGAATTTGTTTCTTCCCATAGATGTTTGCTTTTAAAAGAGGAGAAAATAGGGGGTTAAAGTCCGAGTTTCTTAACAAACGCTTCGGCCTCATGAAGTGTGGTGAGTTTGCCCACATCGAGCAGTTGGAGGTTAGGGTGCAGGCAACCTTTAATTTGGTGTCGGGCGCATTGTTCTAAATAGAAGTCCATAATGGGGAAGGCTTCGGGATAGCTCTGCATAGCGTCGACGAGACGGGGCGAGAAGAGGTGAATGCCCGAGAAAGCGTAGCGGTGAAGTCGCTCCACAGGGAGGTTGGCAAAGGGAGAGCGCACCTCGCCCGTGGCAAGGTTGGTCCAGCCTTTAAGGCTCATGTCGTCGTCAAAGAGCAAGTAGCGCTGCGTGGTGCGCTCGCTCACAAGAAGGGTGGCCTCGGCTTGTTGGTTTTGATGGAAGAACTCGCGGAGTGGGGCATTGCTCAAGATGTCGACGTTGTGGATGAGAATGGGTGATTCGTCGGCGCTGAAGAGCGGTGCGGCGTGGCGCAAGCCTCCTCCCGTGTTGAGCAGTTGCTCGCTTTCGTCAGAGATGCGCACGGGGATGGGCCATGTGTGGCTCTCAACATAGTGAATGATTTGCTCGGCAAAGTGGTGCACATTCACCACCACTTCGGTGGCGCCTTGGGCAATGAGGTGGCGCAGCACGATGTCGATGAGCGGACGGTTGGCAACGGGCACCATGGCCTTAGGCATGGTGTTGGTGAGGGGACGAAGGCGGGTGCCTAGTCCCGCGGCAAATAGCATTACTTTCATCTTTCAGAATGAAAAAATGTGCAGACGAGAGGGGAAAAGGAAGGCCCACATCGTCTGCACATTGAAAAGAGGGGGATGAATTATTTATTGTATCTTACGTAAGTCACTTGCAGCTGCAGGCGGTTGGGGTTGGTAGTGCCATCGCTTAGTTTCTCTGGGCCGCCCTCGATTTTGGCGGAGGAAAGGCCGAGCTGGCTCTTCACGCTGCGAAGCACGTTGGTGGTGGTGCCGTAGGTGCTGGTGCTTTGAGTGTAGGTGGCATCCACAGGGAGCAGCATCACCTTGTTCCAATTGGGGTGAGCCTCTTCCCAGGCTTTGTATTTGGTTTGTCGCTCCTCGTAGCTGTCTTTACTGGTTACGCCCGACTGTTGGTCGCGTTCGGCTTTGATGTGCGAGAGCAGGGTGGCGATGTTTGAGAAGGTGTAGTAGTTGGCCGTGGACGATGCGGTGCCGCTTAGGTAGTTGGTTTCAGAGTCGGGCAACTGGCTCTTCTCGAAGAAGGTTTGTACACTGTCGGCGCGCACAAGGAAGAGCTGCTGAGGGGCGGGGAAGAGGTTGTCGTAGTCTTCATTATTCATTTGCTGATAGTGAACAATGAGTTTGGCGGCGTTGATGCTGTCGTTGTAGTGCTCGCCCGAGGTGCCCTCGATGATGTGGTCGACGGGTAGGTCGAGCTGGGTGAAATAGCCCGCGGGCGACTTAATCATGGTGCAGCCCTCTTGTGCGTCGATTGTGGCCAATTCGGTGCTAGCTTGCACACCACCGTCGTTTTTAATGAAGTTGGCTTGAAGCACTTCTTCCGTTCCGCCAAAAATCACTTGACCGTCGGTGATGGTGTCGGTGCCGGCTGAGGTGGTGTCGTGATAGCGGAAGTAGACGTTGAGCGACATGGTGGAGGTTTTGATGAGCGACCCCGTGCCGCCTACACATTTAAAACTGAAACCGGGACACACGTTGTGAATGAAGCTGTAGGAGTTTTCGAAATATTCGGGATGCTCGTAGTAGGCGTTCATAATGCGTGTGCCGTAAGAGGCGGGCAGTTTCACCTTAATCTGTCGCAAGTATTTTAGTCCGTTGTTGAGCGAGTCGGCCAAGGTGAGGTCTTTCACCGCATAGCTCAGCGTTTTGTCGATGCCGCCAGCTAGAATGTAGTCATCGGGGTTGAGGTTGGAGTAGTAGTTCTGTCCTTCCTCTAAAATCTTATCAAAGCCCAGCTCTTGCACGCGTAGCTTCATCGTAGCGAGCGAGTCGCCCACGAAGGTGGAGATGTAAACGCGAAGGTCGCACGAGTCGGCCTCTACTTGTCCGTTGGGCAGATAGAGCTTGCCGTCTTTGCTAGGAAACTTCTTGTTGTCGCAATGATATTGCGCCAAGAAGCCAGAGGTGGTTTTGATGTTGAGCACGGGGTCGACAATGCTGCCTAGATAACACGAACTGGTGTTGGCTAACACGGCCTCGGCTTTCACCGTTTGACTGTTTACGTAATAGAGGGAGTCGATGGCCGACACGCGGTCGATGTCGGGCATAACGTCGTTACCAATGGAGGAAGTGCTGTCGTCGCAGCCCACCAAGGTGAGCAGGGAAAGCAGAAGAAGATAGGGGATTTTTTTCATTGGTGGGAAGAGAGTGGGAGGGAGGATGGGTGTAAGAAAAGTCCATGCGCGCATCAGTAGTTAACGTGGAACGAACATGGACTTTCTCTATTTCTTTATAAGAATTGTGTATGTAAGTGCTTGGCTTTCGCTTGTGCGCCTAGGCTCGGGGGGGCTTGGCACATTAGCGTGCGTGGGGTGGGTTATTCTTCGGCAACTCCGGCCACTTGGTCAATAAAAGCTTTGTAGGCTGCAGCCTTCTCGTCGTCGGCTGGGGCTTGAAGAATGGGAATGTTCTTGCTCTTGGCAAACTCAAACACCTCGGGGTGTGCGCCAGCTTCGCCCTCGATGAGGCCGTCGCTGAAGGCTGCGGCCAAGCGTGCTAGGCTGTCGGGCAAGGTGAGGTCAACGCCTGCGGCAGTGGCTACTTTGCCACCCGTTTTGCGAAATTCGAGGCACTCGGCAAAGCGTGAGGTGAGGGTGGCGTCGGGCAACTCATTGTAGACAGAGGAGATAACCTTGGCGTTAACGAAGGGAGGATCGTCTTGATAGGCGGTCTTCACATAGAAAGGCACAACGGCCGAAATCCAACCTTGGCAGTAGATAACGTCGGGACACCAACGCAGCTTCTTTACCGTTTCGAGCACACCACGAGCGTAGAACACGGCGCGCTCTACGTTGTCGTCATACTCCTTGCCCTCTTCGTCGGCAAACATGGCACGCTTGTGGAAGTAGTCGTCGTTGTCGATGAAATACACCTGCATGCGGGCGGCCTGAATAGAGGCCACCTTGATGATGAGGGGGTGGTCGGTGTCGTCAATAATGATGTTCATTCCCGACAGGCGAATTACCTCGTGTAGCTGGTTGCGACGCTCGTTGATAATGCCCCATCGAGGCATAAACGTGCGTATTTCGCTGCCTTTCTCTTGCAAGGCTTGGGGCATTTTGCGACCGTCGAGGGCCATAGGGCTCTCCGACACATAAGGAATCATTTCCTGTGTGATGAACAATACTTTCTTTGACTTCATTTACTTTTCGGTGTTAAAGACGCAGAGCCTCGCTGCTCGATTCTTTTTCTTCGTTCGAAGCGTTTTCCACTTTTTTACGCGCACGCGCCAAACCAAGGTTTAGCAAGGCCGTGAAGAGGGGAAGAACGAGGAGTGCCTTTGTTAAATTGCGGGGTGTGCTTTTCTAATTGCGAATGCTGAATTGTTGTGGTCACTAGCTCTCAGAGAAAAGCGCACACCCACTCTGCGAGTGCAAAGTTAATAAAAAAAACACGCATAAAGGCCGTAAGTAGCTAGTTTTAAGCGATTTTGTAAGAATATCGCATTTTTCATGAGCCGAAAAGCGCATTATTTGATAAATATTGTGTTATTTTGCACGTTCAAAAAGCGAGTAGCCAGTGCACACTCTTGTGTGGTGCATTTTCGTCTAATCAAGTTGAAGGCGGAGCCAAGGCTAGTTGCTTCCGAAAAAAGTTAAGAAAAGAAATGATAGTCTTCCACACGAAAAAAGACCTCGAGGCCGCGCTTGCTGAAGCCCGCACAAAAGGTCAGAAGATTGGTTTAGTGCCCACCATGGGCGCGTTGCATGCAGGGCATGCCTCGCTAGTGAAGCGTTCGGTAGCAGAGAACGACGTAACGGTGGTTAGCGTTTTCGTAAATCCCACCCAATTTAATGATAAAAACGACTTGGCAAACTATCCTCGCACCCTTGAGGCCGACTGCCAACTGCTCGACACTCTTGGCGCAACTTATGTGTTTGCGCCCAGTGTGGAGGAGGTTTATCCTGAACCCGACACCCGCCAATTCTCTTACCCACCCATCGACACGGTGATGGAAGGCCCGCGCCGCCCCGGACACTTCAATGGCGTTTGCCAAATTGTGAGCAAACTTTTCTATATGGTGCAGCCCGACCGCGCCTACTTCGGCGAGAAAGACTTTCAGCAGATTGCCGTGATTCGCGCCATGGTGAAGGACTTGAAGCTAGGACTTGAAATTTGCCCCTGCCCCATTGTGCGCGAAGAGAGCGGCCTAGCCCTTAGTTCACGCAACTCGCTGCTCTCGGAAAGCGAGAAGCGCACTGCAGTGTGCATTTCGCAAGCCTTGAAAACGAGCGTGGACTTTGCGCAAAACCACACGGTGAAGGAAACGCACGACTTGGTTTGCGGAGCACTCAATGCCACTAACGGCCTCGAGGTGGAATATTTCGAGATTGTGGACGGCACAAGCCTTCAACCCGTGGCTTCGTGGGATGATAGCGACTACATTGTGGGCTGCATCACCGTGTATTGCGGCAGCCGCCCCGTGCGCTTGATTGACAACATTAAATATAAAGGATAAAGCAAAGGCGTTATGTTGCTCACTCTATTAAAATCGAAAATACACTGCGCGGTGGTCACCGAGGCCAACTTGCACTACATGGGAAGCATCACCATCGACGAGGACTTGATGGATGCTTGTGGCATGGTGGCTGGCGAACAGGTGCATGTGGTGAATAACATGAACGGTGAACGCGTAGTGACTTACATCATTGCCGGCCCTCGAAAGTCGGGGTGCATTTGCTTGAACGGGGCCGCCGCCCGATTGTTTCAAGTGGGCGATGAAGTTATCATCATGTCGTTTGCACAAATGACGCCCGACGAGGCTCAGAGCTTTAAACCGAAGGTAATTTTTCCTTCGGGAGAGAAAAACGAACTCTAATGCGGAATTCTCATTTTCTTTTTCTGAATAGAGTCTTCCCATCCTTTTGAAATCGTTTCGAAATCTCTTTTTAAATCGCCTCATTTCCTTTTTTAGAATTCTCTCTCTCTTGTTTCACAAGAAATAAGCAAACAATAAGAAAACCCCTTTGGCATTTGAGCTTGTGGCTCGCTATGCCAAAGGGGTTTTCTTGTGGTTAAAGGCTTCTTCTTTCACGGTGGAAAGAAGAAGCTAAAAAGGGGGGTTATGCTTCGCTTTCGTGCTCTTCAATGAGTTTTTTCTGCAAGTCGGCAGGTACGAGTTCGTAGCTAGCAAACTTCATGATGAAGGAAGCGCGACCGCCAGTGAGCGAACTCAATGTGGTGGAGTAGCTCGACATTTCTTTCAAAGGCACTTTGGCCTGCAACTTCTCGTAGCCATTCTCACTGTTCATGCCAATGATGAGGCCGCGACGGCCTTGAAGGTCGCTCATCACATCGCCCATTTTGTCGGAAGGCACAAACACTTCTACATCGTAGATGGGCTCCAAAATCTTCGGTCCAGCCTCTTTGAAAGCTTGGCTAAAGGCGTTGCGACCAGCAAGCATGAAGGAGAGTTCGTTAGAGTCAACTGGGTGCATCTTGCCATCGTAAACCACCACGCGAACATCGCGGGCGTAGCTACCTGTGAGCGGTCCTTGCTCCATGCGGCTCATAATGCCCTTCAAAATAGCGGGCATGAATCGGGCGTCGATAGCACCGCCCACCACCGAGTTGATAAACACGAGTTTGCCGCCCCATTCCAAGGGAATTTCTTCCTTGCCTTTGATGTTGACACGAATTTCCTGACCGCCAAACTTGTAGACGGTGGGGTCGGGCATGCCATCGCTATAAGGCTCAATGATGAGGTGCACCTCGCCAAACTGTCCGGCGCCACCGCTTTGCTTCTTGTGACGATAGTCGGCACGGGCGGCTTTGGTGATAGTTTCACGGTAGGGAATGCGTTGATCGTAGAATTCAATGGGTATTTTGTCGAGATTCTCCAAACGCCACTTCAATGTGCGCAAGTGGAATTCGCCTTGGCCATGCACGAGAATTTGGCGCAGCTCTTTGCTTTGTTCCACCTCCCAAGTGGGGTCTTCTTGGCGCATGCGGCTAAGGGCTGACATCATCTTTTCAGTGTCGGCTTCATTCACGGCCTTAATGGCGCGAGTGTATTTGGGGTTGGGATATTTTATGAAGTTGAAGCGGTTTTCGCAGTCCTTGCCATTGAGCGTGTTGCCCGTGCGCACATCTTTTAGTTTCACGGTGCAGCCAATGTCGCCAGCTTGCAGTTCTTCAACCTTCTCACGGTTGGCCCCCGAGCAAACAAAAATTTGCGCCATGCGCTCTTTCGATCCGCGGTCGGAGTTGGTTAGGTCGTCGCCTTCGTGCACGGTGCCGCTCATCACCTTAAAATATTGCACTTCACCAATGTGTGGCTCAACGCCCGTTTTAAAGAAATAGATGGAAGTGGCGGCCGCGGGGTCGAGTTTCACTTCTTCGCCACGCGTGTTGTGCACTGCGGGCATTTCGTCTACAAAAGGCACTACGTTGCCAAGAAACTCCATGAGTCGGCCCACGCCCATGTTCTTCGAAGCGCAAACGCAGAACACGGGGAAGATGCTGCGAGTGACCATGCCTTTGCGAATGCCTTCGCGCATTTCGTCTTCGGTGAGGTATTCGGTTTCGAAGAATTTTTCCATCAATCCCTCATCGTTTTCAGCAGCGGCTTCCACTAAGGCTTTGTGCATAGCTTCGGCTTTCTCCTTCTCTTCTTCTGGAATTTCCTCAAGAGTGGGTTCGCCGCCATCGGGGCCCCATGTGAGTTTTTTCATCAAGATGACATCGATGAGCGAATTAAAGTCGGGCCCAGTTTTTACGGGATATTGCACAGGCACCACCTTCGAGCCATAAATGGTTTGCAGGTCGTCAACCACTACATCGTAGTCGCAATTTTCATTGTCGAGTTGGTTAACTAAGAAAATAACGGGCTTGTGAAGTTTTTCGGTGTAGCGGAAGTGGTTTTGGGTGCCTACTTCGGGGCCAAACTGCCCATTGATGAGCAAGAGGGCCGTGTCGGTCACATTCAGGGCGGTGAGTGCTGCTCCTACAAAGTCGTCAGAGCCCGGACAGTCAATAATATTGAGTTTTTTGCCTTTCCACTCAGTGTGGAAAACCGTAGAGAAAACGGAATAACCATAATCCTGCTCAACGGGAAAATAGTCCGACACCGTGTTTTTTGCCGTAATGCGTCCTCGACGTTTTAGTTGACCACTTTCAAAAAGCAAGGCTTCAGTGAGCGTGGTCTTACCTGAGCCGTCGTTACCAAGGAGGGCAATGTTTTTGATCTCGTGCGAATTGTAGACTTTCATGGTGTGATTCGTTTTGGTGAAACTTCTGCATCAATTTCCTTTCCTCTACACCTTATTATATATATAGGTGTGTAGCTTGAAGAAAGAGCCGCCTTTTTCTATGTGATTAAAGGCTCGATTGATGCTCTTACGAAGTGTTTCCTCGTTTTTCGGCCGCAAATTACGGTTTATTTTCGAAAGAGTAGTTATAAAAACTTATGTTGTAAAGCAGAGTTTACAGAATTTAATGTAATATGAGGCTTTTAAGGCAGCATTCGCTTTGTCTGCATGAGTTGAAATGTAAAGTTGAATGCTTGAATTGAGTTTTTATTCGTTTTAATCTAAGTAGGTGATCAAAATTATTTTTATATAACGAATGGGATAATTACCAATGCGGGCTGAAAAATCGTGCAAGGCGAACGCAATGCCAAGCTTGCTTGAGCATTGAAGAGCCGCAGCCGATTTTGTCAAAGAAAAGCCCAATGTATTATGCACCTAGCCTAGGGCAAGCGAAGCGGCGCCCTGGGTTAAATTGCTAGCGAAAACGTCGCTCTGAA
>CAVKKI010000061.1:0-13002 GCA_963656725.1 Oribacterium sp.
CGTATTCACCAACTTTTTCTTTCTTCTGAAAGAGAAGATGGTCTATACAAAAAGGATGCCACTACTACACACTCCACAGAGGACGGTGCAGACAATTGGTCCACCACCTTCGACATTAATCCCGTTAGCACAGGGTCTACCAATTATTATGTTTCGGCTCATGGTGCTTCGAGCAAGTGCTTGAACCAACGCACTATAAATAGTCAAAATTACGTTTCCACTTGGACAACGGGTAAAAATGATGGTTCTTATGTCACTTTCAATAATCCTGTTTATAGCGTTTTGCAGTCTTATATGGATAGAACTTTGGGCTTAAGTTCTGAGTATGCTAGTTCAGAAGTAAATGCGATGAAGACAGCTGCAAAAAGTTTAACGATTGATGAGTTTATTAGTGGCACGTGTGATGCAATTACCACATTTAAAACCTATTATAGTGCTAATGCCGATGAACATTATATTAAGCCCTCAGCCGATAAGTTGTACTACCTTCGTAATGCGTATAATAACAAATACTTAAGTCCGAATTATTACGTGGGGCAAACGGTGACTGCCCCTACATCCATCAGTGGTAAAAAGTCAGTATGGAAGGTCGTTGCCAATGAAGATGGTACTTATAAATTGAAGAATGCATTGAGCGGTTATTACATTGCGGGATCTTCGTCTTATGCTACGGCTGAAGAAGGCACTGATTTTTCCATCAGTCTAAATGGCATATATAATGCAACTTGTGTAATTGGTGCTGGTACTGATTATAATAACCATTCTTTCTTCCATGCCAATTCAGGTGACCTTATTGCTTGGGCTGCTAATGCTGAAGCAAGCCGTTGGTATTTCGATGAAGTGAGCGAGGACGATTACAAGGCACTTTATCCGGCAACGGCCGACAATGTGCGCGACATGCTTTCTATTTGTGTGCCAAGTGTGATTACTGCGAGCGAATCGGATGTGAACTCCTTTGTGACATCCCCCACCTCTGACACCTTCCAAAAAATTCTTGTTGCCAGCGAAACTCAAGATGGCATGTATGTGCGCTTGGCAAGTGGCAAGAATGGAAATAAAGTTTTAGCTTTGAGTAGTGACTACACCACGGCTTATGCCAATGCCAATTCTACGTTAAAGACCGATGTGGCCACTATTTGGCAATTGGTAAAGACTTCTACCACGGCTAGTTCTTATTACTTGAAGAATATGAACTCAGGCACGTATCTGGGTACGTTGGTCAATGCATCTACAGATTCACAAAATTCATCTCCCATGGTCGAAGCTCAAACAAATGCCATTAAGGTAACTTTCACCAAGAAGAACTCAAACACTTTCAACGTGATTGATGGTAATGGCAACAAAATGAATGATGATGGACGTGTGAATTATTGGACAAATGGTGGCAATCCCGGTTGGATGGTTTATAATACCACCGACATCGAAGTGGCTCTTCATGAATTGGGCGACGCTTCGTATGCCACAATCTACTTGCCCGTTAGCGTGAGCAGCGTGACGAATGCCACCGCTTATGTGGCTAAGAATGCTCCTGCCAATAATCAACTCACTGTGACCAGCACGGAGGGCTTTGCAGCCAATGCGGGCGTGGTGCTTGTGAGCGACACGAAAGCTTCTACAGCCACACTCACCTTGGGCGAGGGCACTGAAACAAGTCTTTTGAGCGGAACGAACACGCCCCTCACCATTTCTGACGCCTCCACTTATTTGGTATTCGGCCCCAAGGTAAGCGATTCAAGCACTGTGGGCTTCTATCAACCCACTTCCACCATCACCTCCATTCCTGCCAACCGTGCTTTCTATCAGAATTCGTCGAGTGCCATTAGCCTCAACTTTAATGGTAGCGTAACGAGCATTGAGCAAATCCTTAACGAGGGTCAAGGTACGAACACTCCTATTTACGACCTCACTGGCCGCAAAGTGGCTAAGGCTGCTAAGGGTGGCCTTTACATTCAGAATGGCAAGAAGTTTATCGTTAAGTAATTCAATTCATCAAAAAAAGAACAATCAACATGAAAAAGACCTATATCACTCCGCAAAGCACGCGCTTCGCTTTTGTTGAGCCCCTAACTCCTCTTTGTCTTTCGAATACATATGAAGCAGACACCGAAGACGATAAGGCCAGTGCCATCTGGTCCAATCAAATGGAAATGGACAATCAAAATGGTGGCATTTGGGGCAACCTAAATGATGAGTAATTTTTCTCATTTATAAACAAGAACGTGGAGCCAAGGTGATAAACATCACTTTGACTCCACGTCTTTTTTTGTTTCCTTTTCTTCCGCCTTTTAGTTTTTTTGAATGAGCACCACCGCATAAGCAGAGATTCCCTCTTCTCGTCCGGTGAAGCCAAGTTTCTCGGTGGTGGTGGCTTTGATGCTGACATCGTCGGGGGTGACGTTCATCAACGGTGCTAAGCATTCCTTCATAGCTGGAACGTGCGGATTGAGTTTGGGCCTTTCCGCACAAACTGTGGCATCTACGTTGCCCACGGTCCATCCCTCTTGGGCTAAGAGTTCGGTGGTTCGTTTCAGTAAAATCTTGCTATCAATGCCTTCAAGCGAGGCTTGTGTGTCGGGGAAGTGATAGCCAATGTCGCGCAGATTGGCCGCTCCAAGCAAGGCGTCGCAAATGGCGTGTATCAGTACATCGGCATCGCTATGGCCTAGCAGACCCAGTGTGTGGTCTATTTTGATTCCTCCTAACCATAAATCGCGTTCGGGCACTAGACGATGCACGTCGTAGCCCATTCCTACTCTTATCTTCATATACTCTTCTATTTACGTTTTCCAAGTAAGTCGCGAATGCCATCCATGTCGAAGGTGAGCGACACGCGCAAAGTTTGATCCAAGGGGTTGGAGGCCGAAGTGGCAATGACATAGCCCGCATCGATGGCCAGTACGTTCATGCGGAAACCCGCACCCACTGTGGCGTATTTGCGATTGCCTTGTTGCTCACTTTCGTGATGATAACCCGCACGAAGGGTGAACTTGTCGTTGTAGGTGTATTCTGCACCCACGCTCCAGTTAATCTCTTCCATCTCGCCTTTGAAACCACGTTCAGAGTCGGAGAACGAGGTAAAAATGCCGCCGATGGACGACTTGTTGTAGTATTCTTTTTCTAATCGTTCGTTGTAGTCGGTGTCGCTTTCATCTTCTTTCTGCAAGGGCATGGAAGGTACAAGTAGTTTGTTCACGTCGGCCGAGAAACTGATGCGGTTATATTCGTTGAGCGGCACCATGTAGCTCAAACCCAGACGCAAGTTGGTGGGGATGAAGTAGGAATGGTCGTCGCCGTAGGAGATTTTGCTACCAATGTTATTGATGTTCAAGCCCCAAGCCAACTGACACTCGCGTTGGCCCATCATTACGTAGTTGTTGTAGTAGAGCGCAATGTCGGCAGCGAAGGCAGACCCCGCAGTGGAGTTGTCGTCGTAGTGGCCCGTGATGTCAGAGTACATGTAGCGTAGGGCAACGGCAGCAGAGAATTTGTCGCTCAGCATGCGTGAGTAGGCCGCATCAACACTCATTTCGAAGGGCTTAACGGTCATCGACTCATCGTCGGTGCTCACTTCGCCCAAGGTGAAATAGCGCAAGGAGGCGCTCAGCGCTTGATAGTCGCCCAAACGCACGTAGCCCGTGGCGTTGAGAAGGGCAATGCCTGTGGTGAGCTTGCGTAGCCAAGGGGTGTAGTTAATGGCGAAGCCTGCCCGTGAAATGGTGAAGGGGTATTTGGCCGGATTCCAATATTGTGAATGCACATCGGGATCGGTTGCAGCACCCACATCGCCCATACCGCCAGCACGTGCATCGGGAACAATGCTTTGTGACACCACTGCGGTGCGCACGGGGTTGAAGTTGTCTCTTTTATAGTCGCTCGACTCGTCGGCAAAGGTGGGCAATGCGGCAAAGGTGGCGAGCAGAAGCGAAGCCCACGTCTTGCTTTGCTTAAAAGGAGAGTAGGGAAGGGTATGTTGTAACATAGTTGTTGATTTTTCTTGGATTGATTTTTTACTTGATGATAAGTCGTTTAGTTGAGGTGTTCTTACCATTTATTACACTGCGGTAGAGGTAGAGGCCCGCACCGAGCTTGGCTCCGCTATAGTCCGTCAAATCCCAATCTAACGCAGCGAATTGTCCGCCAGCTGAGATTTGGGTGTTGCCGTGCCAAATGCGCACGCCAGTGATGCTGTAAACTTCTGTCTGCACGTCGGCAGCAACATCGGTGTTGGCTTCATTGGCGTAAGTGGTGATGAAACGAGTGCTTTGCGAAGCAATGGCTTCTGTGGCATTTACGTCGAAGTTTGAAGCACCTTTCTCTGTGACGTTGAAAGTAAGTTGCGAGAGTGTGTGGTTATCGTAAACATCCCAGGCTCGCAAATAAATGGTGTGATGGCCTAGCGTTAGGTCGCTGAAAGGATATTCCAACAATCCCTCACTATAGGAACCGTTGTCGAATTGAAAATAGTCGCTCACGTCGGTGGCATCGTCACTATTGTTGTCGAGCCACATTTCCATGTTATGGCCGAGATTTCCGCTCATCATGGAAATTCCTGATGGGTCGGTGATGCGAGCGTAGAACGTGCCACTTGGGCTAACTGCTCCGCCGCTGGGGAAATCGGGGGTGTTGAAATAAGGATAAATCTTCGGCCCGATAGAGTCGACCTCTGCAATCATTCCATTTTTAGAGAAGCAGAATTGTTTGTAAGCTCCGTTATATTCCTCGGTGCAGTTGTCGTTTACGGCATAGAGCGAAAGTTTGGCGGCTTCTTCAGATAGAGTGGTGCCACGAGGAATGACTACATTGAGCTGAAAACGTCCGTTGGTTACTTTCACGTTGCCTTCAAAAAGCGTTTGCGTGTAGTCTTGGTAGGTTAGCGCATTGTTGCTATTCCGTCCTTGACAGGTGATGGTCTTCTCGGGGGCGTAGATGCTAGCGTAGAGCGTTCCGTTGAAATTGGTGTTGGGCGTGGCACTGCCGTTGGTGTTCTGAACGTAGCCTGAAAAACTGATTTGTGTGCCAATAGCAAGTTGTTCCAAACTGGTGGAGGTGCTACTTATTGCTGCGCCGTTGATGCTGTCAATAACGACCCCATCGTCGGCATAACTTAACTGGATGGCAGGGTCGCCAAAGTAGGCATATTTCAGTTTGTTGATGGTGTAGTCTGTGCCAATGGTGTTTTGCTTGGAGGTGACCAACTCGTTTTTCGCCAAGCGTAGCGCTTCGGAGATGGAGTTGCGCTGATTGTTTCCGTCTTTAGCGAAAATGTATTTATAGATGACCTTATTTAGTGCGCAGTTGTAGGTGGCATAAACGGAACGTGAGGCGCAAATTACACCTAAAGCAGGACCTGTTTTGCAAAAGAGCGCTTCACGGCCAAGGTCGGTTATGTCTTGATCGTAAGGCGTGATTTCGCAAGAGGCAAAGAGCCAAAGAGGAAGACTGTTGCTCACATTATTGGTCATGTCAGACTCATCTAAAAGGAAACTATAAGACAAGCGCTCTGGGCGACCATGTCCGTTATAGTTGAAAACTAACGCACCCCGTTGCATAGCTAGTTTTATCTTTTCGGTAGCTTCAGGGTAGGTGGTTCCTTTCGCCTCAGTGGTTGCTACGTAGGCATCGGGATAGATGCGGCGAAGCATAAGTCCTTCGTTGGCCGACTGCGTAATCTGTTTACACACAGCTTGTGCATCGTTCATGTGAAGGTTGTTGTCGCCTACGTCACCAATGGCCCAAAGGCGGTTTTTCCAAGGACCGACACTTTTGTTCTCCATGTAGCGGATGGCTTGGTCGACGAGCCATTCGGCATCAGTGGCTGTGTGACACAGGAAGCGGCCGATACCTAAATCGAGTTTGTCGGTGGTGATGTTTCGACCTTCCCCATCGTCAAGAAAACCGTAATAATCATCGGTTACGTAGTCGTTAAGCGTGCCTAGACCGTATGAACCCACTCGGTTTTCTTCGTCACTGCGTTCGTAGGCTAACAAGTAATCGTTAGACGACGATTTTTTCCATGCTGAGGTGATCATGCGGTTGTCGTAGGAACAGTCGCCAAAGAGCAACAGATAGCGTGGGGCTTGATTGTCGTTGGTGGCGCGATCGTAAAGCATCTTGAGGTAGCGACGATAGGCTGAGGCATCGGGGGTGCCCGAAGAAAATTCGTTATAGATTTGGTCGGCTCTCACCACTTTTACCTTTAAGCTGTTTTTGATGTGGTGATACTCGGCCAATCGCTCAGCTTGTGCTTGTAGCTTGCCCGAGGAGGGGATGATGATGATGTAATCATAGCAACTGTCGGCATGCAAGTCTTGGTTTTCAATACTTCCTTCGAAAGCAGGACTGCTGAAGGTTTGGGATGTATTGACCACAACAAAATTCTCTGTGCCATCAGGAGCATAGCAGTGGTAGGTGCTGCCATTCAATGTGCCGGGAAGTTCAGCTGCTTGGTTCTCAGCATTATCCAATCGCCACACACGGGTGTTGGCATCGGCATTTTCCACTATCATTTCCACTGCTCCGCTTTTGCCTGCGGTGAAGGTTGTGGTGCAAAGTGTGCTAAGTGTTTGCTGGTAGGTGATGTAGAGATAGTTGAGGTGTCCCTCGTCGGTGGTTTTTACGTTGATAGAGGCCTCATCGTCGAACGTTGCGTTGAAGGTGTTGGCATAGCCTTTGGCTTCTTGTCCCGTAGAGAGTTTTCCGAAATAACCGCTTGCCAATGTTTGCGAGGTGCTTGTGTTGGTCAGTGTAAAACTGGGTGAACTGCTAGTGGGAGATATGGCAAGGTCGTAGGCCACCTGACAAGTAGCTCCTGTGTTTCCTGGAAGTGATAACTTGTAGGTGTGTCCGTTGTTTAATTCAATGTCATCGAAAAACTTGCGTCCACCTTGATACCATAATGTTTTTTCATTGTTGACCAAAGCATGAGTACTAATGGTGGTTACCTCTGTTGTAGCATCGGTGGGTTGGCTGAGTGTTTTAAACTCGGCGGCCGTTTCTCCATCTTCTGCTTCAGTGAGGAAATAATAGCTTTTTTCAGAGAATGTATTGATGGTGAATGAGGAAGAAGTGTCGTAGCGTGTGGTTCCGACGGCATAGAATAAAAGCGAATTGCTTCGACGATATAAAGGAATCTCATTGAGATCATCAATCAGTCCGTCTTTTCCTGTGAATGAAAAATTTTCCTTAATAAGTTGTCCGCCGTATCCATAAAGGCGCACTTTGGTTATGTCGGAAAATCCTGCTTTGCGCAAATCGGCTTCGTTCAGTTGGTAAACTCCTTCCTTATCTACGCTTATTTTTATCCATTTCCCTTTAGCAAGCACAGAGTGTGAGGCATAGCGTTGGCTGCTAGCTACAGCGTTGGCGATAGTTAGCATTTTTCGAATGGAAGAATATTTCAGGGAAGAATGTACAATTGGTTTTAGATCGTAGGAAATGATTTCATACCAATCATTTCCCTTCCTTACGATGGGATAGAAACTAACATCAACTACGGTTTGTTTTCGACTGATGCTGCGCACAAAATGAAAGTCTACATCTGTCTTTGCCTCGAAACCTTCAGCGCGTAGTTGCTTGACTTGTGATGAGGTAAGTCGTTTGTATTGCGGATATTCCAACTTCATGCTGATGGAGTCGGATGGGAGCAGTAGCCCTAAATTAAACTGAGCTTCTTTTAGAAAATTTTGAGCTTGGACCGTAGTTATGGTTAAAATAAAGAATAGAATGCAGGCTTTTATTCTCATAGGATGGATGGTGACTTATTTTACATCAAAGGTAAGAAGAACTTGCTCGTTTAATGAAAGGCAAAGTTTATCGCCAATCTTCACTTGTAACTCTTCTATGGGGAGGGGAATAAGTAACAAATCGCCTTGTCGCAACGTATAGAATTGGCTGATGCGAGCTATTTCGTTGTCAATGACAGTTTGCATTTGCTTTAGGTTCATCGGGGTGTTATGGCTCTCTTCATTTCGCTTTATCTCGCAAAGAAGAGTGTCGCTATTAAAGGTTGCCTTCTCTTCTGCCACTGCTACCGTGTTGTCGAAACCGATGGAGGGGTCAATAGGCTGCCCAGTCTGTTGCAGTTGGTTGAGTAGGTTGCGCGCTACAAAATGCACGCCCAAAGTGAGTTCGTTTACATCATAGTATCTATGAGCAAAGCGGGCATTAATGCTTCGTCCTAACCGATTGATGCGAGCGCAAAGGCACAATTGCGTCATGCAATTTTCTTCACAATAATCGGGTAAGAAGAAAGGGCGATGCCGAATGAGCAATGCCGTGTCGGGAATGGTGGCAATGCCCATGTTATTATAAAACGTTTGATTGTCGTTTATATTGTTCGAGAAAAATCGAAATATCTTCATTTTATTTATCGGTTAAGAATGAATTTGATGCTTACGCCAAAGTCTTGGGTGGTGACAGGGTAGGAGCTAGAGGTAAGCAAAGGCTTATTCATCTGTCTGTCGTAGTAGGCGGTGAGTGTGAGGTATTTGCTCAATGCGTAGTCGGCAGAGAATGACACTTGAACAGCCTTATTTCCACTCGTGGCTTGCGTGAGTTGGGTGAGAATGTCACGATTTAGAGCCGCTTGGTTGCGGAATGTGAAGTCTAATCGCAGGTTCAAATCGTTGGAGAATCCTCGATTGTTATTCGTTAAGGTTGTAGCCGATTTATTATTGTTCGTCGTTCCTTTCTTCGAACCGCGTACCACCTTTTTGGGAGCAAAGAGATTGAGATTCGCTATTTTGTAGCCAAATCCTAGAACAAGGTCGTTAGAGCGTGTTTCGGTGAGTTGCTGCGATGTCATACTAAGTGTTAGCACACGAGTCTTTCGCATTTCAACTTTAGCCGTGAGATTGTTTTGGAATGTCATGTCAACCCCAATTAAGGGAGAGAAACTTTCGTTGATGCTTACGGTAGTTACGTCATACATGCAACTAGGAATTGGATTGCCAGAGGCTACATCGTTGACGAAGCCAAAGCCGTTCATGTATTCCATATAACTCGTGTAGGTGTTGTAGGAACCTACGGAGTAAACGCTCTTATAAGAATGGTTTAAGTTGAAACTCTTAAACACTTTCTTCATTTTGGGGAGTTTGGCCAGTCCGCCATAGCTTATGCTCCAGTTGGGAAGGAGTTTTAGCAAAGAGGGGAAAATGTCAAGGCCCGTGCTACCTATGGTGTAAGTGTTGAGGAAGGCAGGTATCATCACTTCGGGTGAATAAGCGCTAACCGTTCCATTCGATGGGTCGAATTTTTCGCCAGCAAGCGTGGTTCCTGAGGGGTATGTGGCATCTACAAACTTGTTTTCAATTTGTTGACGATAACTCTCGAGTGAACTAACAAACTTGTTGAATGTTTTGCTATGATAGCCTTTATCTGCAGAACCCGTTTTTTCGAAAGCGGAACCTAGTGATATGGTGGTCATTGTGAAAGAACCCGTCTGTGTGGTTGGCATGCCGTCAAACATATATTGGATGCTTCGGTTGCGAGTTGTGTTGCGTGAAGCATTGAGGTCAATCTTTACATCGCGGAAGGGCTCTAACGTTGCTCGCAATTGTAGAGATTCTGTTAGGTTTGAGGTGGCGGGGGTGGTGACGCTGTCGGCCATTAGCAACCATCCTTTTTCTGCCGCTTTTCGAATGTAACTTTCATCGGTCGCACCAAAAGCAAAGTTTAATCCTGGAGCTAATCCGGCTCCTTTGCTTTGCCCGAAAACATCGCCCACGTTGGGAAGGAAACCTGGTACGCTCATGTTGTAACGATTCGTATAGTTTACGCTTAAATTTCGAACCATCATGAGGAAACGAGTACTTAGTTGTAGCGCTTTATACCACTTTTGATCCTCTGTGCGCTTCTTTGGTGTGACGGTGAGTTTAACGTGTGACGTATCTTTCGACAATATTAAAATCTTATTATTGTCGATTACTTGGTAACGGATGGGGTAACGGCTTCCATCGGGACGAAGAGCGGTAACGCGAAGTTTCTTTGTCTTTTGATTGTGTTGCAATACTTGGGTGGTATCAGCTTTTAGCGTGATTTCTTTTTCAAAGTTTTTCTTTTTCTTATCGTCTTCTTTCTTCTTGTCTTTTGGCGTTTGTGCATATTTTTTATTCACCTTCTTCAAGAAGGGAATATGGTTATAGAGCGTCTCGAAATTGATGCGCCCGTTTCCTGTGATGTTACGAGAATTGCTGATGGTATTGCCAAGTGTGCTTCCGTCTGAAAGTTCAGAACCGCGGGCCCAATTGTAGGTGGAATTATAGGATACATCGGTTGTAAGCCAATCAAAAAGTGGCAATTTGTTGAGTGGTAACTTCCATGAGAAATCAAAATTCTGCTGATAGGATAGGGGGCGTCCTAGATTCTTGATGCTTTGCCAAACTGAATCTTTCCAAGCCGTATAGTGGTCTGGATAAAGATCTTTATTCACAGCCGTATAGGGTTGTTCGATTTCAGCATTCGTACCCGATGAAAAGTTTGCGTGGATATTCTTAGTTAAGTCCCAACGCAATTGGAAGGAGCGATTCCACAAGAAGTCGCTCGACCAAGAAAGGGGTAAAGATGTGTTATCTAAATTCTCTAAATCGCGCTCTTGAAGTTCGTAGTAAGAACGTGTAATGTCAGAGTTAAAACCAATGTTTTGGGGAAGGAAGTTGATGCTTTGATCTTTTAGAATCTTAAACCATTTGTTTCTGCTTTTTGACTTAGCAAAAGGCTCAAATGACTTGAAATTGGGAGACCAATTATAATTAAAGGTGTATTTCCAATTTTGGTCTTTTTCCCAAGCAGTAGTCTCGCCTGTAGTATTACGAGAGGAGAATGCATAACCAAACGTAAAATTCGCAGGGTCGTAGGGCATGGGGTGACTCTTTGTGGAGATGTTGAAACGTGCACCAGAAATGCTGAAGTTTTTGTTGATAATAACCTTCTCCGCAATGTTTTTTAGGGAGTCTTTCTCCGCTTTGGTGGAAAGAGCGTCAAGAGCGTCTTTCAGTTCCATATCTGTGTCCAACGGATTGTAACGGGGAGAGGTGCGTTGCTTGGAGTAGGAGTAATAAATTGGAGCATTGAGCTTTACCTTTTCGGGAAGGAATTTGCCTGCATTGATGTTGGTGGTGACAGAGTATTCGTATAGATTATCATCACGACGTTGACTGACAGTTTCTTCTAGTCCACCAAATCCTTCAGTCTCAATATGTCCCGTAAGGTTTACTGAAGCTAAATCAGAGAGTTGAATGTTTAGTTGTGATTGCGCAGCCCATCCGCCTTTGTCGGTAAATTGTTGCAAGCGTAATTCGTTTGCCCACACTTCCACATTTTGTATGGTGCGTGAGTTGTTACGTACACCAATCATAATGGTGCGTACTTCACCTAATGTGGGGTTACCCATTACGCTGATCTTATTGGCTGGCTTGTTTGAGTCGTATTCAGAATAAACCTTGGAATAAGAAGCTAATCCAAGAGCTTTTTGTTTGTTTCTATTTTTCTTGGCCTCTGTAAGCAAGCTAAGATCAATGTCAAGCATATTGTCGGTTGGCCATACGATGCGTGCGTTTGAGGTGTTATCGGCATATTTGGCTGCAGGCGTGATTTTTAGAGGAATCTCATATTCGTAGAAATTACTTTTATAGTCAGATCCTAATCGAATGAAAATAGAGGTCTGTCCATCTTCAACGGCTGTTTCGCCAATCAGCGAATTGGCATGCGTGAACATTTGAAGGTGCTTATAACGACGTAGGTCTAAACTTGTGTTTTTATACACGGCACGTGCATCCCCACTCGCTAATTGCTTAACGGTCAGAGAGAGAGCTTGCTCGTTATTTTGTAAAATCTGTGTCTGGCCAGGGTCTACTACACGACTAATACCAGGAGGCATAATGTAGTTAACGGGCTCTTTTTCATTATTCTCCTCGAAGTTTACGGCACTCACTTCTAAAGTGCCGCTTGTTTCAGGTGCTTTCCCTTGATAGAGAGCTTGTTCGTAAGAACGCCATTCACCATGAATTAGATTAAGCGTGGCAAAGCGGAGAACAACAGGCTTGCTGAACCCCGTCATAAACATACGCATAAAGCGAATGGAAGAAAAGTCGGAGATACCTCCCTCCCTCTTTTCATATTGATCGATGGGTATGCGGAATTGATACCAAGTATATTCCTTGGTTTGGCCATCTCGTGTCTTTTGGTTAGTGACGCGTTTGTCTACGATATAGTTTTGACCTACTTGTAGCGCATCCTCGGCAATACGTACACGGTATTGATAATATTTTTCGTACTCGTTGAGTGTGAAGTCTTGATTGATATCCTCAACATCGGGCTGTGTTTTGTAGGCCGTACTGTATTTTTCAGGTGAGTTCTCGGAATCAACAGAGTTTCCATTGGGGTTGTTAATGTATTTGTAACGGTCTAAGATAGAACGATTCTCTCGGTCGTAGTCAGAGCCTCTGAAGTAGTGATATTTATCAGCTGAAGGTGATTGTAGAATAGAGTCGTAAACGGCAGCACTAACTTTGGATTTAATGGTAGAAAGATATTCGGCATAAGCTGGATAAGTTACTTCTTGCTCTGAAGTTAATCCGTTAAAACCGACATCTTGCTTGGCACGAGATCCGCTAGATGTGTTAAAAGCGTAGGTCACTGTGTTTTGTGTGGGTACACGTCCCCATACAGTCTCAGTGTATTGTGTGGGGTCGTCATCCACGGGAAGTCCGCTTTCGTAGAACTTCTTTCCATCTTTAAGAATGTCTTCACTTATTTCGCCTAGGTTGAAATAGAGGTCGCCACTGAATGTAGTTCCGGCTTTGCGAGCTTTGATGAAGGGGTCAAGCATCCAAAACTCAATATATTCAATATTAGCAGTTTCAAAGTCGGAGGTTTCAAGTTTTCTCATCATTCCTCCCCAGCGTTTGTCGGGATTGAGAAGATGCCCATTAGAGTCTAATGATGGATCAAGGTTATAGGGGCCACGTTCATTAGGATAGTATGCAAGATTGAGCACACTGAGTG